>JAOZGV010000147.1 GCA_026015225.1 Candidatus Bathyarchaeota archaeon | reverse complement strand
TCAGCAACATTGATTGATTCCAGTAATGTTGGATCCAAAACGACAACCATATTAGGATCATATATTTGGCTATGAACTCTAATCTTTTTATCGCTAATTCTTGTAAATCCGCGAATAGGAGCTCCTGTTCTCTCCGGTCCAAACTCTGGAAATGCTTGAACATGTTTTCCTTCGGACATTGCAGCTTCTGCCAAGAGTCTACTAGCAGTAACAACTCCCTGCCCTCCTCTTCCATGCCATCTTATTTCGTATAGCAACCGAAATTCCTCCATTAAATTTTAATCTTAAGAAAGGTTTCGACTGATATTTGAATTTTTACTCTTGAAAAAGGTCAGAAAGCGAACTTACGGTATTTAATAGCTACTATCGACATTATTATTTTTTTTAACTTGATGAAAGCAAAAATGCTTACTGGGTAATAATCAAATTTGGATAAATAATCTTAAATTTTTAATATGTATTTGCACCCTTTATCTTTCGAGAAAAGAGATCCATTTAATAAAAAAATGTGAATTAAATTGAAGTATTACTTGATATTGCTTTTCACAATATTTTCACTGCTCTCTTCAGAGTTTATTTATGCTTCAGAGCCAAATACAGTCACACTTTATCCTGTTGCCGATTCATGGATCAGAGATAAAGCACCTAGCAATAATTTTGGAGATAAAAGAATTCTAGAAGTTTGTAATTGGAAACCAGAGGGAGACGGAGGGTCTACTTCTAATGCATATTTAATGTTCTATCTAGCCGAGATACCTCACAATGTCACAATAGAATCGGCCAATTTAACGATATATATTTCGAATTTGGATGCCAGTCTTACTGGAGAGGTTCACTATTGTCCAGACTCCTCTTGGAAGGAGTTTGAAATAGATTGGAAGAACGCTCCAAATTTCATTGAAGATTATATAAGCAGCATAGTATTGAATGAGAGCAAAGAGTTCTATTCTTTTAATGTGACTGAAACTCTCAATAAAGCTGTTGATAAAGAACTAAACAAAATAACATTTGTAATAACAGCCAAGGAAATACAAAATCTAAGAGGATTTTCTATTATTTCTAAAGAAGGAGGTTTAAGGACTCAAATTCCGAAATTAGAAATAATTTATTCATTTGCCCCGAAAGGGGAAGAGAGACCAACATCGAATAATCAAACTGTTACCGGGAATGAGACTCATGCTGATAAGACATATTCTCCTGTAATTACAAAATCAGAGACTCAGACTCAATCTACAATAAAAACAACAACTCCTAAAGAGAAAATAACCGAGACTGCAAACCAACCCTTTTTAGAAGGAAATTATTTTTCAATATTATTCGGAAAACTTGATCCAATAACGATTTTCTCAGTAATTGCAATATCGGGAATTATAATGATAGGTTTGATTACTAAATACATCATCAGACCAAAATTTTCATCAAATAAATTATTACAAACGAAAACCAAACGAGTGTTAAATGAACCAAAATCCTTGGAAGACCATCATTGCAATGATTGTGGAGAGGGTCTAAGACAGCTTAAATTTACAAATAAGAATATTTGTCCGAATTGCCAAAAAGTCTATGACCGAGATTGAACTTAAGTGCGCACTATTATGCCACACTAGAGAATAGTACTCATCAATTTTACCAAGAGATTTCAACTTTTTTTCTACAATTTAGAAGATAAAACATTCTATAATGTTTTAAAGAATAAATTATTAGACACTATCATTAATCGCGTAGTGGAATTAGATAATTTTGAAGCTAATCGATAATTTTGATCCTAAAAAGAGTTCTCATGATAAGATCTTAATATGCTTGCTTGCATTGGGTTTTTTACTCAGGATCATTTGGCTCGATAAGCCCGATGGTTCATTGATATTTGATGAGAAGTATTATGTTAACATTGCAAGGATCATTCTGAAGCTTCCTCATGACCCAGACATATATGAAAATGCTGCTTTGGGATTGGATCCCAATCAGGAGCATCCTTTTCTAGCAAAAGGAATAATTGCATTATCAATTTCATTATTGGGAGATAATGCTTGGGGATGGAGGATTCCCAGCGTTATACTTGGCACATTGTCGATATTTCTATTTTATCTGTTGATCAAGAAATTATCAAACAAAAACGAATTAGCATTATTATCCGCCTTTTTGATGACTTTCAGTAATCTATTTTTTGTTCATAGTCGAATTGCGACTCTAGATATTTTTATGCTTTTTTTTATGCTTTTGGGCTTCTATTGGTATTTTACAAACAACATCTTTCTAAGTTCATTTGCTTTAGCTTTGTCTACTATGTCTAAATTAAATGGAATATTTGGCTTTTTTACAATAATCATATTCCATTTTGTTCACAAATTCTTTGAATCTAGGAAGTATGGGGAGAGATTCAATTGGACAAAGACACTAAATTGGGTCGGAAGATATTCAATTATTTTCTTCATATCTGTATTCTTGCTATTTTTGCTGCTCGATTGGTTTTGGGTCGGATATAAAAATCCCTTTGCACATTTATCCTATATCTACAATTACAATATGGCATTAACTAGAGAAGTGCTAGAAGATATCGAAAGTTATCCATGGCAATGGCTCTTAAATGAAGTAAGAATACCTTATCTCATTATTAATGTCGATGTATACTCCGATAACCAAGTAATCGATACCTATCCTTCAATAGCATTTCAAGGTGTAATGAATCCATTTATCATATTTCTAGCAATACCATCAATCATCTATTCGGCATACACTGCGATAAAGATATACGATAAAACAGCTTTGTTTGCTTTAATATGGTTTTCAACTTTATACCTTCCTTATTATCCTGCATCCTTAATCAGCCATCGCATAATGTATTTGTTCTATTTTTTACCCACAATACCCAGCATTTGCATTGGAATTTCAAATATCTTCGCATACCAAAGATCACTTAGGATCATTTTTTTTATTTATGCGATAACAGTCATTATTGGCTTTGCATTTCTTTTTCCCTTTAAAACATTCCCATAATAAGGGGACATTTCAAAACCTTGTGTTTTTTGATAACCTTATGTTATTTTGGGTATGTTTAATTGATAGTTAATAACAATATACTTTTGGCGAATCGTTAATTGAGTGATGATAAAGTAATCCCCTCAGAAGGTAGGTTGAATATTAGGATACATATAACCCAATTATCAGGGGAGAGATTCTGGGAGATAGAAAATCCAATCCCATCACAATTACACATAACAGTAAACGTAAATCTATTAGGTGTTGAAAAAAGATCAGAGAATACCATCAAGGCTCCCTTTGTATTTACAGTCAATTTTACACCATCAATTGCACAAATAAATATAAAGGGAAATGCACTGGCATTGGGTGAAATAAAAGAGATCGATAAGATAGTAAAAGATCATAATGAGAAAAAAACTGCCCCAACTAAGATTATTCAAGCAATCACAAATATTACAATAGCAGAAGCAATAATAATATCGAAAGCTTTAGGAATTCCGCCTCCACTGCCACCAATAACACCCTCAACTACTAAAATCCAAAAAAAATCTGATAGCAGATATACAGCCTAAAAGGGCCTTTACTTAAGGTCATGGAATTTAAAAATTTCATTCGCCTCATTCTTAATTTAGCGCGCGCGCTTTAAAGATCCGATAAGAAATTTGTTCATGCTTTCAATTTTTCAATAACCCAAATCATTTTTTTCCCGAAATTTCTTGCTGTCTTAATTCCTTCTTCATCCTCTTTGACTTCGTCTTTTTCTCTCCCAAATGCAATATTCCAGTATGTAGAACCGGGGACAATCATTCCCTGATGTAGGAAGAAGAATAAAAGCTGAGCAAAAGTGAAATTTTGTCCTGCTCTCCTTGCGACGACAATTGGTCCACCTACTTTATTTTCGAAAAGTCTACCATTATATAATGAAACATATCCTGCCCTATCGATAAGAGATTTTGTTTCAGGGGTTGCAGAACCAAAATATACTGGAGAGCCTATGACAATCCCATCAGCCGCAACCATTTTTTCAAAAATCGGGTCAAAATCATCTTCAATAATACATCTTCTTTCATCTTTACAAGCTAAGCATGCAGTACAAGGATTAATTTTTTTACCAGCTAATCGAATTATTTCAGTTTCAAATTCATTCTCTTTCTTTGTTTCACTTAAAGCTGCTTTCACAAGGTATTCTGTATTCCCATCAACTCTAGGGCTTCCAATAATTCCAATAATTTTGTTCATTCCATACATAACTCCAACAATGGTTAAGGTTAGATAGGTTACCGGCATATCTAATTTATACTTTTATTGTTTATCCTAAAAGCTCTTTAAATCTTATTTTCAATATTTCTCTTTCTTTCCCAGATAAAGGTTGATTTTTAAAAGTATCAGGTAATTCGGGAAGCTTTATGGGCTTTCCCCAAGTCTTTCTTTCCTTCTTTCTACCATACACATGAATGTGAAAATTCAATTTTCTTCCAGGCAATAAACCCCAATTTCCATTATTTTGAATATTAATCCAATCTGCTAGTTTTTCTTGGATAACAACTTTAGAAATTCTTGCTGCTAATTCAAAAGTCTCACCAGCCAATTCCGGATCATCCCAACTTTTCTCAATTTTTTCTCTTGGAGAGACTTTAATATGACATCCTTCATTTGGTCCGATGTGGGGATTCTTAGGGGTTGATACTTTAAATTTTTCATCTTCCCACAAAATCCAATTTTTTTCAATCATACTCGTTCCCTATACTAAATTAGAAAAATTATAAAATATTTATTAAGGTTATTAATTGTACGAATGATATAATGTTGATATTATTTTTGAATTGAACTCAGGAGAATGAATTAATTGTTAATGAATAAAGTTGCTCTTATCGGAGCAGGAATGACTAGATTTCATCACTCTTTACACAAA
This sequence comes from Candidatus Bathyarchaeota archaeon, assembly GCA_026015225.1. Classification (GTDB taxonomy): domain Archaea; phylum Thermoproteota; class Bathyarchaeia; order 40CM-2-53-6; family RBG-13-38-9; genus JAOZGV01. The sequence goes on along the minus strand of JAOZGV010000147.1, from coordinate 8,259 downwards.
GACAAATCAAGCAGGGAATTATTCGTTGAGGCTTTTTTAGAATGCCTAGACTCTGTTGATAAAAGTATATCGCACAAAGATATTGATGCATTATTCATATCCGCGACAGCAAGCGAATTTTTTGAGCATCAATCGCATATTGCATGTCTATTATCAGATTGGACCGGGCTCAATCCAATTCCAGCGACTCGAATTGAAGCTGCATGTGCAAGTTCATCAGCCGCATTAGAAATTGGAGTATTCGCCATAGCATCTGGAATGTATGATATTGTATTAGTTGGCGGTGTTGAAAAGATGACTACATTAGAAGTAGATGAAATGACTTATGCACTGATGTCGGGTTTGGATCATCCATATGAATGTATTTTAGGAGTTAGTAATCCTGGCCTATATGCAATGATGGCCAACGCCTACTTCGAAAAATATGATTCATCTTGGGAAGAATTGACTTCTATATCTATAAAGAATCATCATAATGCTTCTATGAATCCTAAAGCCCATTTTCAATCTGAAATAATGGATATCGCAAAAAAAATATCTCAAAAGAAAGGACTTAAATTTGATAATGAAATGGACTTCTTAAAGTCTCCAACCAATCCATATATTGCCCATCCCCTAAGACTTTTTGATTGTAGTCCTGTTTCAGATGGTGCCTCTGCAATTTTACTTGCTTCATCAAAAAAAGCAAAAAAATTCACAGATACGCCAGTTTATGTTACTGGATTAGGACATACATCGGGAACTATGTCTTTACATGACAGAAGAGATTTAACATCCATCCCAGCATCCGTTGAAGCTGGGAATAGAGCATATAAAATGGCCAAGATAGAGTCAAAAGATATTGATTTCGCAATGGTACATGATTGTTTCACTCCTGCAGAGATTATCGCAACAGAAGACTTAGGTTTCTTTCCAAGGGGAGAAGGGGGCAAGGCAGCCATAGAAGGAAGAACCAGAATCAATGGAGAAAAGTCGATAAACACTGATGGTGGATTAAAAGCTAAAGGCCACCCGATAGCAGCAACTGGAACAGCAATGTCATACGAAGTCTGGAAACAATTGAGGGGTGAAGCAGATAAAAGACAAGTAAATAACGCTGAAATCGGATTGATACACAATGTTGGGGCATCGGGCGGAACTGCAATAGTTCAGATATTTAGGAGGTAATGCTCTTATGAATTACAAGAATTCGTTTTCTGTTAAGGCTTTTTTCGATTACCTTAGAGAAAAAAGATTAATGGGAGTGAAATGCCTAAATTGTAAGAATCTTATGATTCCACCAAGGCTGATTTGCACAGCATGTAAAAAAGCAAACCTTGAGTGGTTTGAATTTGAGGGCGCTGGCGCTCTTGAGACATTTACGATTCTTCATGTTGCCCCTACTTCTCTAAAAGATAAAGCGCCCTACATCTTAGGAATCGTAAAACTAAATGAAGGCCCTTTGATTACTGGACGAATAATCGGTGTCACTTCAGATAAACCAAAAAGAATTAGGATAGGTATGAGTGTAAAAGCTGATTTTATTCAGGAGTCCGATTCTACAATCTTAGCATTTAAACCAAATAATTGATTTGAAATAATTATAAAGAAAATATTGTAAAAATTATTATCTATTATCTAAAAAAATGAATTTCATATACTCCAATAAGTTTAGAGAATAAGGAGAATCTTTATTAGCCATCTTCCAAATCTTTTTCCTACTTTTTAATGGAGAATATGTAAGAAGTGGGCGATAAAAAATTCAAACTTGTTTCAGATTATGAGCCAAAAGGAGATCAACCAAACGCGATTTCAAGTTTATCCAATAGAGCAGTAAAAGGTTTACAAAAGCAAGTCTTAAAAGGAGCAACTGGAACAGGAAAAACATATGTGATAGCACATGTTATAGAAAATGTGCAGAAACCTACTCTCGTTATTTCGCACAATAAGACGCTTGCGGCACAGCTTTATGGTGAGTTTAAAACATTCTTTCCAAATAATGCTGTGGAATATTTTGTCAGTTATTACGATTATTATCAACCTGAAGCGTATATCCCCCAAACCGATACATATATCGCAAAGGATGTTTCAATCAATGAGGAGATCGATCGTTTAAGGCATTCAACTACTCAATCTCTTCTAATTAGATCTGATGTTATAGTCATAGCTAGTGTCTCGTGTCTGTATGGCATTGGCGCTCCAACCGAATACTTGAAAGCTACTTTCAGAATTACCAAAAATCAATCGGTAAAACGTAACGAGTTATTAAAAAAACTTGTAAAAATGTTTTATGAAAGAAATGATCTTGCATTGAGTAGAGGAAAATTCAGGGCTAGAGGAAACATAGTTGAATTTTGTCCTGTAAATCAAGAGAATGTCATTAGAATAGTCTTGTCAGGCAATAAAATTCAAGAAATCTTGTATCTTGATCCTGTCACAGGAGTTGTAACAGAAAAAAAGGAATCTACATTAATATTTCCTGCAAGACATTTTGTAACTCCACCCGAAAAATTGGAAAATATCCTTGATTCTATAGAAAAAGAGCTCAACGAGAACTTGAGAGATCTTAATATAGAAAATAAATTATTAGAAGCTCAGAGACTCCTACAAAGGACCAAATATGATATCGAGATGATCAGAGAGGTGGGTTATTGCACTGGTATTGAGAACTATTCCCGACACTTTGATGGCAGAAAAGTTGGTGAGCCACCAAATACAATAATTGATTATTTTCCTGATGATTTTCTGACTATAATAGATGAATCTCATGTAACCATTCCCCAAATACAAGGGATGTTTGGAGGAGATCTTTCAAGAAAGAATATGCTAATTGATTATGGTTTTAGATTACCATCAGCAAGGGATAATAGACCGTTGACATTTGAAGAATTTGAAGATAAAATTAATCAAATTATATTTATGTCAGCAACCCCCGGGGTTTATGAGATATCTAACAGTCAGCAAATCATAGAACAAATAATCAGACCAACTGGACTTGTTGACCCTGAAATAATTGTAAAGCCTGTAAAAGATCAAATCAAAGATTTAATCGAAGAGATAAAAATTCGTATAAAAAGAAATGAAAAAACTCTCGTAACAACCCTTACAAAAAAAATGGCTGAAAATTTATCACAATATATTTTGGATCGCAATATAAAAGTCCATTACTTGCATTCTGAAATCAAAACTTTGGATAGAGTTAGAATACTAAAAGATCTTAGAACTGGAGTGTATGATGTAATTGTTGGTGTAAACCTTCTAAGAGAAGGGTTGGATCTCCCCGAAGTATCGTTAGTTGCAATTCTAGATGCCGATAGCGAGGGTTTTTTAAGATCAGATAAATCCTTGATTCAAACAATAGGAAGGGCATCAAGAAATGTCTATGGTCGCGTAATTATGTATGCTGACAATATTACTGGGTCCATGAAAAATGCCATCGATGAGACAAATCGAAGAAGAAAAATTCAGCTTAGTTATAATGATGAACATGGAATCATTCCTGAGACCATAAGGAAAGATGTTAGAGAGATAATCGCAAATATTGATTCGCCAGATTCAAGTACGGAAGCTAAAAAAGACCAGTTTAAAGCTAAGATCAAACACATACCCAAATCAGAACTAAATACCTTAATTGCAAACTTAGAGCAAGAAATGTTTGAATTCGCATCCAAATTAGAATTCGAAAAAGCCGCTGAAATTCGCAATAGAATAATGGAATTAAAAAGGGCTAGAGCTTAATGGAAGATAAACTAATAATAAAGGGTGCCAGAGAGCATAATCTAAAAAATATTACCGTCGAAATTCCAAAATATAAATTGGTAGTAATAACCGGTCTTAGTGGTTCCGGAAAGTCGTCATTAGCATTCGATACAATATATGCAGAGGGGCAAAGAAGATATATTGAATCTCTTTCTGCTTATGCTAGACAATTTTTAGGTCAATTAGATAAACCAGATGTAGATTATATAGAAGGTTTGTCACCTGCGATAGCTATCGAACAGCGTTCGGCTTCAGCTAATCCTAGATCTACAGTTGCGACAACCACTGAGATTCATGACTATTTGAGATTGCTTTTTTCCAGAATTGGCAAACCTTATTGTCATCTATGTGGAAGAAAAATTGAAAAACAAACAGTAGAACAGATTGTTGATAAAATTTTTGATAGGGAAATGGGAAATGAAATAAAAATTTTAGCTCCAGTTATTAGGAGCAAAAAGGGAGAATATCGGAAGTACCTTCTTGATTTTTATAAAATGGGTTTTATCTACGCTCGTGTTGATGGAAGAACCATTCAAACAAATGAGGAACTTTCACTAGAACGATACAAGAAACATGATATTGAAATTATTGTAGATGAACTTCAAGTGACAGTTGAAGAGAAAGATAGAATTGCCGAATCTATTCAAACTACGTTGAATCTCACTCAATCTATCGTATTAATAGAATCTAAGAAAGATAAACAGCTCTTTAGTGAGAAACTTGCATGCCCTAATTGCGGCACAAGTATAGGTGAACTCGAACCTAGAATGTTTTCTTTTAATAGCCCTTATGGCGCATGCATAGAGTGTACAGGGTTGGGAGTTAAAATTAGGATGGACCTAGATCTTGTGATTCCTGATAAAAACAAGACGATAAGAGAAGGCGCTATTGAACCATTTTTTGGACCAGTAGATAGATGGATGTTATCCAGATTTAGGCCCATTGCTTTGAATTATGGTTTTGATTTCGATACTCCCATTAAAAATCTTAGCAAAGAGCAATTGAACATTCTCCTTTATGGAACTCAAGGGGCTTACGAATATAGTAAATGGGAGGGAATATTAAATCTTCTAGAAAGAAGATATCGACAGACCAATTCAGAGAGTATGAAAGAATGGTATGAAAAGTTTATGAGCGAAATTCCTTGTCCTAGTTGTCGTGGCGATCGCTTAAGGAAAGAATCACTTGCAGTCAAAATAAATGGGATAAATATTGCAGATATTTCGAAAATGCCGATAATAGACGCTTTAAATTTTTTTAAAAAATTGATACTTTCTAAAAGAGATCAAAAGATAGCTAGTCAATTATTAAAAGAAATAAATGAAAGATTGGGTTTTCTTCAAAATGTAGGACTTGGATATATCACCTTAGAAAGAAGAACGAATACGTTATCTGGAGGAGAAGCGCAAAGAACGCAGTTAGCAACTCAGATAGGATCAAAATTAACTGGCGTTTTATACGTACTTGATGAACCCAGCATAGGATTGCATCCAAAAGATAATAAAAGATTATTAGATATTTTAAAAAGACTCAGGGATTTAGGAAATACTATTCTTGTAGTAGAACATGATGAGGATACCATAAAAGAGTCTGATTTTGTAATAGATTTGGGTCCAGGAGCGGGTTTGGATGGAGGTAAAATAGTAGCAACAGGAATTCCAGAAGCAATAATTAGAAATAAAGATTCTATTACTGGCAAATATCTTTCACATCAGTTATTCATCCCTATTCCAGTAAAAAGAAGAAGAGGTAATGGAAAGCTTATCAAAATTATTGAAGCAGAAGAAAACAATTTAAAAAACGTTGATGTTGAAATCCCTCTTGGAGTTTTTACTTGTATAACTGGAGTCTCGGGTTCTGGGAAAAGTACATTGCTCAATGACATATTGTATAGGGCTCTAGCACAAATATTTCACAAATCAAAAAACAAACCTGGTCGTTTCAAAAAATTAATTGGAGTAGAAAATATAGATAAAGTAGTTATCATAGATCAATCCCCGATAGGTCGAACACCCCGAAGCAATCCTGCAACGTACATAGGTGCTTTCACTCCAATAAGAGAATTATTCGCTAAACTTCCTGAATCAAAAGTGCGAGGCTATAAACCTGGAAGGTTTAGTTTTAACGTTAAAGGAGGAAGATGTGAAGCTTGTAGAGGTGCAGGCACAATTAAGATGGAAATGCATTTTTTACCAGATGTGTATATTCCCTGCGATGTTTGTAAAGGGAAAAGATATGGAAGAGAGACGCTCGAAATATTATATAAAGGGAAATCCATCACTGATGTTCTTTCTATGACTGTGGATGAGGCTCTAAACTTTTTCAAAAATATACCGCAAATACAAAGAAAATTACAGACCATTGCAGATGTGGGTCTTGGTTACATAAAATTGGGCCAAAGCGCCACCACACTCTCAGGCGGTGAAGCGCAAAGAGTGAAGTTGAGTGAGGAATTGAGTAAAATCAGCACTGGTAGAACCATGTATATACTTGATGAACCGACGACAGGATTGCACTATGCTGATGTCCAGAAGCTACTTAATGTCATCCATAGACTTGTAGATTTGGGGAATACAATATTAGTCATAGAACATAATTTAGAAGTTATCAAAACAGCCGACCACATAATTGATTTAGGTCCAGAAGGAGGGGATAATGGAGGCTATATAGTTGCAACTGGAACCCCAGAGGATATTGCAATGACAGATAACTCATATACTGGCCAATATTTGAAAAAAATATTTCAACAATTCTTGATAGAAGATGGGAAATGGAGTGAAGCCATCCATCTTTCAAAAGGAAAATGATCACGATGGTTAAAGTTGGGACTATAGAATCAATAATAAACAATCTTCCTGAAAAGACTGGCGTTTACATATTTAAAAAAGAAAATTCAATACTCTATGTGGGCAAAGCATTAAATATAAAAAAGAGAGTAAGGGATCATTTTCAAGCTTCAAAATCAAATAAAAGAGAAAAAATGATCATAGAATTAGTAAAAGGTATAGATTACATAATCACCCAAAACGAGACAGAAGCTTTAATTGAAGAAAATATTTTGATAAAAGCACATAAACCCAAATTCAATATAAGATTAAGTGATGACAAGACATATCCTTATTTAAAAATCGATCTTAGTTCTTCCTATCCTTGTCTTTCCATAACTCGAAGGATAAAGAATGATAATTCAAAATATTTCGGGCCATATAGCGATGTTGGAGCAATGAGAAATGCTTTAAAGATCGTACGAAAAATTTTTCCAATTAGAATATGTAAAAAGGAGATAAAACCACAGAAAGCAAGACCTTGTCTTTATCATCATATAAATCAATGTTGTGCGCCTTGCTCAGGAAACATATCCAAAAAAGAATACAACGACATAACACACAAACTTATTCTCTTTATGGAAGGTAAGAGAAACGAAGTTATTCAAAAATTGCATTCTGATATGAATGAAGCCTCCAAGAAACTTAATTATGAAAAGGCAACGGTTATCCGAGATCAAATCAAAGATATTGATAAGATAATTCAAGAGGTTAAAGTAGTTTTACCATCATATGAGAATCTTGATGCTATTGCTATTGCGAAAGATGAAGAAAGATTTTGTGCTCAAGTCATACAAGTCAGAGAGGGGAAATTATTATCTTCTGAGAGTTTTGATTTAAAAGGAAGCGCACACGCGAATGAGCCAGAAGCATTAGAATCGTTTCTGAAACAATACTATTTAAAAAGAGCTATTATTCCAGAGAAATTGATTATAAACAAACGAATAAATGATTCTCAAGTTATTTCAGAATGGTTGAGTGAAAAAAATGGTAATAAAGTGATCATAACACGACCATTAAAAAGAAAAATGAGGGGGATCCTCGATATAGCAGTAGATAATGCCAAAATCTACCTCAATCAACTTAAATTGAAGAGAGAGAATGTAACCAAGACTTTAAAACAATTAAAGAAAGATTTAAGCCTCAATATATTTCCTAGAAGAATTGAATGTTTTGATATATCAACATTAGGTGAAAAAGAAGCTGTTGGATCAAAAATAATCTTTATTGAAGGATCCCCCCATAAGAGGGGGTATAGAATGTATAAAATTAAGACTATCACTTACCAAGACGATCAAGCCATGATTGGTGAGATAGTTAAAAGAAGATTTAGGAGATTGTTAAAAGAAAAAGAAGAACCTCCAAATTTAGTTTTAGTTGATGGTGGTTTGGGACAAGTCCGTGCAGCAAAAAAAGTAATAGATGATTTAAGCATAGATATTCCCATTATTGGTTTGGCGAAAAAATTTGAGCATGTATATTTCCCAGATGGTAAAATGTTAAATTTGGATAGACAATCAAATTCAAGTCTTTTGCTCCAACAGATAAGAGATGAAGCGCATCGATTTGCAATTAAATATCATCGAAAAAGAAGAGATAAGATCTAAATCAGAGTTAAGAGAAATTCATATTTGAAACTATTTAAAGCATATTTCTTCTGAATCAACATATACTAAATTTAGAGGGAATTATTTGG
>JAOZGV010000051.1 GCA_026015225.1 Candidatus Bathyarchaeota archaeon | reverse complement strand
GTTTTTTGATAGTCTCGAGAATATCATTCCTTATATCCTCCACTCTTTTATCTTCAAATACTTCTTCAGATGAAATCTCATCATCACTACGAAGCTTTGCTCTTTTTTGAATTTTTGGCAGTTGATAACTCGAATCACTTTGATAACGAGATGCAATCATTGTCAAAAAACCGCTAATAAAAAATGTAATAAAAAACGAGCACGAGAGAATGAAAATATAGAGACTCATAGAGTAAAGAATGATAATTATTGAAATAGATAGACTGATGAGGCTTAGGATGATTAGAAAAGTTCCAATTATATTATTAGACTTCAAATTTTCCTACCTTTTATTGATGAAATTAATTAAATTAAAAAAAAGACTAAGGAGTATACTTAAACGGATGTTTCGATCTTTCCTTATTTTCTAATAATTCTTGTATAGAAGGTCGGCTTTCCATAGCCTTTCTTATAGAATGCCTCATAGCTTTATAATTATTTTTGTATATTTGCTTCCTATCAACGGCTGCCGGGTGAACAAAAACATTTGCAATTAGAATTATTTCATCAGCAATATTTTCGGGTAGAGTTCCTTCACTAACACTGTCGATTACAGCTTTTGCAACAGCAGTTTGTGCGGGACCATAAATCATACTTGCTTGTCGCATGCTTTTAATTGTAACGGTCGGCACAATCAACGTAAGAGGTTTAACTGTCAGATTTGGCTCTAAAATCGCAACAAGAGATTCGTGACCTTGAGTTGGATTAACTTTTGATTTAGCAAATGCTTCGCCAATTGGCCCATTCTTGCTACCAAGCATAAGATCTATATGAGCGATTTCTACACCTTGACCTACGAAAGCCTCGCCGAACTTTATCTTGAATTTATTAATAGTCTGTGGAGTTACACCAATTAAGGCAAATCTTTCGGAGACAGGTTTTTCAGCTTTCACCTCAACTTTCATGGGCTTAACCTCTATCTTTTTGATTTTTTCTAGCTCTATTCTTAATTCTTCAGCATCCTCATAAGACAATTCTCCTCCATATGTTAAAGGAAGCCTTGCATTTCCGCTACTAATCCCAATCATATTTAGGGCGGCTTTTGTACCCACGGCACCACTTTTCACAATTATTCGGCATATTTTTTGAATTTTAAATTGAAGTTCTTGAGCTCTTTCAATTTCTCCTTCCCTTACATGAGAGTATATTTTAGTCCAAATATCAGGCATGAAATTTGCACTTGCAAGGATAGCACCAGAACAACCTACGGCTAATGCTGGAAGAACTACTTCATCATGACCGCAAAGCAGGGATATCTTGGGCTTTGTTTTTTCAAGTACTGCCATCATATACTTGAGTTCTCCACTGCTATCCTTTAGCCCAACAATATTAGGGATATCTGCAAGATCTTCTACCATTTGCCATGATAGATTGATTCCTGTAACATGGGGTATATTATAGAGAACAATAGGGAGATCTACTGATTCAGCAATTAATCTATAATGTTCAAATATTCCTCTATCGGTTGGTTTATGATAGTAGGGTGTAACCACTAGGGCAGCTTCAGCTCCCACATCCTTAGCATGTTTTGTCATATCAATTGCGATCTTTGTTGAACTATGACCTGAAGCAGCTATTACTGGAACTCGCCCATTTGCTTGATCGATCACTATTTCGATAACTCTCTTTCTCTCTTCTGATGATAAGTTCTGAAATTCTCCTGTTGTTCCACAGGGAACAACCCCAGTTGAACCGTTCTCTATGGTGTAGTCAACTACTTCTCTAATTCTTCCTTCATCAATACTTTTACCATCATCAGTAAAAGGAGTTACAAGGGCAGGGATAATTCCCTCCGGTTTAAACATGATATATCAACTGGAGGTATATATTACACACAAGATAGCTAAAAGAATTAAGAGTTTGAGTTACTTTCAATCATTCGTAATCAATTTCATTTTCATGTTTTCTTGACTTTGAGATCATATATCCAAAGATTAATCCAGCTATTAGACCTCCAAAATGAGCAAACAAATTCACATTAACGCCCATTGTTAAAAAGAACATGAAAAAAGAGTAGATCATTACTGTCAATAGCGATTCCTTCAGTGTGCTGTGAGCATACATTACACATGCTCCGAATAATCCGAAAAGAGCTCCAGAAGCGCCTGCAGAGACCATATTGGGGTTACCTAAAAGACTTAAAAGATTTCCAAACAACCCCGACATTAAAAAGATGAGCAAAAATTCTAACTTACTGAATAATTCCTCTCCTCTTGAGCCGTATATCAGTAAAAAAAGCATATTGCCCAATAAATGGACTAAGTTAATATGCACAAACATAGAGGTAATGAGTTGCCAATACCAGCCCTTAAAAACCAAAAAATTCGCTTGTCCAAAGAAAGATACGACCTGATAGTCCATAACTAGTATATTTCCACTCATTATAGATGTTATTGCATAAACCAAGATATTTATCGTCATCAATATCTTGGTTAAAATGATACTATCATTTCCTTCAGTCCGAATTTGCATATACGGGATACTCCAAAAGAGTATTAACCAAAAAGAAGAGATTAATTAATAATATTACAGAATATTGCTGTTTTATTAATTCAATGAATAATGATCTTCTTCTAGTTTTTTCCATAAATAATTCTGCCGTAATTATATAATGCAGCAAGCGCTCGGATATTTCTTAAAAGAGATGGATAAAAGGGAATGGCTAATCTCTCAAATCTCTCTTCATGATTTTCCACTATCTCTTTTCCACCAATTGTAGTTACAACAATAGGTTTTTTTGGATATTTTTTCTTAATTTTAGAAAATATATTTTCAACATCTATGTCTAACAATTCCTTTGCAGTAGACAATCCTATCAATACTATAGAAACCGCATCTACATTTTTATCTCCTAATATCGTTTCGAGTGCAAAATTTAGAGAAGAACTCATATCTCCCATTCCTTGACGCAATAATTCCGCATCTATAGGATTTCTTATTTTACCAAAGCTTGGAGCGTTTTTCATCAACCTGTTCATAGTTTTTGTTGAGAATTCAGCTATTTTTAATCCATACTTCTCACAAGCATCCGCACTCATTACACAACCTGCTCCAGTATATGCGATTACTGCAATTCTATTCTTCTTAAGCAATGGTAGAAAAGAAAATGCTTTCAGATAATCAAACATTTCCTCAATATCATCAACTCTAATCATACCCGACCCTTTGCAAACTGCTTCAAAGATGTCGTCACTTATCATTAGAGAACCTGTGTGAGTAAGAGAAGCATCCCCGCCATATTTCGAATAAGCTGATTTTAAAACTAAAACTGGTTTTTTCTTTGTTACCTTTTTTGCAATATTGAATAATCTTCTTCCATCTTTAACACCCTCCATATAAATGGCTATCACTTTTGTATCTTGATCATGAAGCAAATACTCTAAGATATCGGCATCATCTACATCGGACTTGTTTCCAAGCCCTACTATTTTGCTTAGACCGAATGGTTGGGATGTGATTATATAATCTGATAAAACAGATGCAAACATTCCAGTTTGAGCAATTATTGACACAGGTCCAATGCTCGGTCTGGATATAATTACAAATGTTGATGTGAATCCATTTACGGCATTGAGGACGCCTGTGGTATTGGGTCCGATTACTCTAATTCTAGCTTTCTGAGCTGCCTCTACTATCTTATTTTCAATTTCAATTCCTTCTTTTCCAATCTCACGAAAACCCGATGTGCAAATTATAACTCCTTTAACTCCTTTTTTGACACAATCTTTAATTACCTGTAGCGTATGAACAGCAGGGATCATAATTATCACTGTCTCGACATTATGAGGTATAGAATCAACTGTAGGGTAGCATTTTAATCCAAGCACTTTCTCTCTTTTTCTATTTACTGGATAGATTTTTCCTTTGAAACCAAGACTCATCAGATTCTTCATTAAGAAATACCCATATTTTGATTTGTCTTCAGATGCTCCTACCACTGCAACACTTTTTGGTTCAAAAATATATCTTATGCCAGAGATTTTTGCTTCTTTATCCATTCAAAAGTCATCTCTCATAAATTAATACCCGAATGTGAATAATTATGATTAATTCTAATATCAGTTAAAGATGAAGTTTATTAAAAAAATTAGGAGAACAAACTTTAAAATTCATTGACATGAGTGAGCGTAAATATTTAATAAAAAATGTCTTTTTTCATTCTTTATAAGAACAGAATTCTTTCTGAAATATTGGAGCTATTAAGTTCATGACTAAATATAAAATTGCTATGCTTCCTGGAGATGGAATAGGAAAAGATGTGATGGATGCTGCTGAAGTAATTCTTGATTCCATACAACTCGATGCAGAATTGATAAAAGGAGATATTGGATGGATCTTTTGGAAAGAAGAAGGAAATCCATTACCAGCTAGAACCATGGAATTGATTAAAAAAACTGATGCTTGCTTACTCGGGGCAATTACTTCGAAACCTAATGATGAAGCAGAGAGAGAGTTAAATAAGAGGCTCAAAGGCAGGGGCTATACATATTATAGTCCAATTGTTAAGTTGCGTCAAGAGTTGAATCTTAGAACTAATATTAGACCATGTAAGAGTTATGTAGGAAACCCGCTAAATTATAAAGATAGAATAGACATAGTCGTATTTAGAGAGAATACAGAAGGCCTATATTCAGGTGTAGAATTTCATCCTATTCCTACCGAGGTCATGGAATGCCTATTAAGATATAATTCAAACATGAAAAGATTCTCTGAAATTAAACCAGAAGATATGGCCATATCTACTAGAATTATGACTAAAAGGGCTTGCAAACTAATCTTAACAGAAGCGTTTGAATATGCAAAAAAGAAAGACTATGAAAGTGTTACAGTCATAGAAAAACCTAACATTCTCAGAGAGACCGGAGGATTAATGATCAGAATGGCCAGAAATATTGCCATAAGGTATCCTAACATTAAACTTTGGGAGAGAAATATAGATGCAATGTGTATGTGGCTTCTAAAGAATCCTTTAGAGTATTCTGTTCTAGTGGCTGAAAATATGTTTGGTGACATTATATCTGATCTCTGCGCTCAGCTGATAGGTGGTTTGGGTTTTGCCTCCTCAGGAAATATGGGAGATAGACATGCAGTTTTTGAACCAACGCATGGCTCTGCTCCAAAATATGCTGGTCAATATAAAGTCAATCCGATCGCGATGATACTTTCAGTTAAAATGTTACTCGAATATCTTGGAGAAGAAGAATGTGCAACGCTCGTTGAAGAGTCTGTTGCAGCTGTAATAAAAGAAGGAAAGGTTAGAACTTACGATATGGGAGGAAATAATACAACTTTGGAAGTTGCCAACTATATTGGTGAAAAAATTGAACGCAGTATTAGAAAGTGATTTACCTATTCTTTTTTAGAAACAGTTTTGGCTTTATGCCGTTCATCAAATTCTTTGAATATTTCTTTTAACTCGATTTTCTTTGAAGCTAACACAATCATGATATGGAATATTAAATCAGCTGCTTCTGAGATTACTCGTGACTCAGGTTCCTCTTTTGTGGCAAGCATCAGTTCCGCTGCTTCTTCACCTATTTTATCAAGTATGGCACTTTCTCCCTTCTTGATCAATCCCTTAACGTAAGATTTTTCATAGCTACCATCTCTTCTTTCTTTTATTAACTCGTATATTCTTTCAAGAATTCTAGCATTAGGTACTTTCTCCTCAATTTTTGTGACAGGGTTATGAAAACAACTCTTTTTCCCGGTATGGCATATAGGTCCTATTTGCTGAACTTTGAAAACTAAAGCATCGTCATCACAATCTGTGATTGCATTCTGAACTAATGAGTGATGACCTGATTCTTCGCCTTTTAGCCAGACTTTTTTTCTTGTTCTGCTCCAAAAATGCGTTTTGCCAGTTTTAAGAGTAAGTCTTAGAGTTTCCTCGTTCATATATGCTTGCATCAATACTTCCTCGGTACTCTCGTCCTGAATTATTGCAGGTACTAAACCATTTCCCTTCTTAAAGTCAATTTTAGAAATAAAATTTTCAATTTGTTCACGACTTAGATTCAACACCAATATCAAACACTTTCCTTTGAGGTTATAATCTTATACTTAATCCTTTTTTCTTTAGATATTTTTTCACTTCTGATACATCATATATAGATCTGTGAAATATTGAAGCGGCAAGAGCAGCATCGGCATTTCCTTCATCAAATACTTGAAAAATATGCTCTGGGTTGCCAGCTCCGCCGCTTGCAATTATTGGGATGTTCGTAGACTCACTTATTGCTTTAGTCAATGGGATATCATATCCATTTTGGGTTCCATCAAAATCCATGCTAGTAAGTAATATCTCTCCGGCACCCAATTTTTCTACTTCTATTGCCCATGAAATGGCATCCATCCCAGTTGGTACCCTCCCTCCTTCGACGTATACTTCCCACCAGCATTTGCCTTGATCGGTAGTTAATTCTCTTTTATCTTTTGAAGGTTTATCTGAAAAATATACTCTTTTTGTATCAATAGCAACAACTATACATTGCCTTCCAAAGATGTCTGAAGATTCCTTAACTAAGGATGGGGTCCTAACGGCACCAGTATTTATTGAAATTTTATCAGCGCCTGATGCTAGAACTTCCCTGATTCCATCTAGATTTATAAAACCACCACCAACCGTAAAAGGTATGAATAAAGAGTCTGCGGTCCTTTTGACTACTTCGAGCAATATTTTCCTTTTCTCGAATGATGCAGTAATATCCAAGAATACAACTTCATCAGCACCTTGTTCATCGTAGATACTCGCTAATTCACGCGGATCTCCCTCTTCCATTAGATTTTTGAATCGTATACCTTTAACAACCCTTCCGTCCTTAATATCCAAGCATGGAATGATTCTCTTAGAAAGCATTAGAATCTTAACGCCTTTTGCAAATTCAACTTTCCTTCATAAATTGCTTTTCCAATAATAATACCTTCAACATTCAGTCTTGCTAATTTTCTAATATCTTCGACTGAACTTATGCCACCCGAGGCTATAATTGGTACACTGACTATATTTTTTAGATTAGCTACATCATTAATTGATACCCCACTTAATGTTCCGTCAACGTCGACGCAAGTCAAAATTAGTCCTCCTACACCAGCTTGTTCTAAATTAAGAGCAAGCTCAATATAATTAACAGAGGATTTTTCTTTCCAACCATAGTATGCTGGAACGCCTTCTTTAAGGTCAATTGCAGCCATCACTTTTGAAGGACCAAATTTCTTTGAAGCTTCTTTTACGATGTTTGGATTTTTTATACAAACAGTTCCAAGAACGACTCTATAAGCTCCAATTTCAAGCATAGTTTTAATTCTTTTTAAACTTCTGATACCACCAGCTACTTGAATATCTATTGGAACGTTTTTTATTATTTTCTCGATAACTTTGAAATTTTCGCCTCTCATCATCGCTGCATCCAGATCTACAACATGAATCATACTTGCTCCTTGCTCGACGAATAATTTGGCTGCATCCATTGGATTATCATAATATACTTTACTTTTATTTGGATCTCCTTGAATAAGCCTTACACACTTTCCTCCCATGAGATCTACTGCAGGTATTATCAACATCTCTCATATTCTACCTTTTTACTATATTTACAAAATTTTTTAGAATTTTTAATCCTATTTTCCCACTCTTTTCTGGATGGAACTGTGTTGCAAAAATATTTTTATGAGCAATTACTGATGGAAAATCTTCTCCATACTCTGTTGATGAGATGATGAATTCAGAAGTTGTAGGTTTCGCAAAGTAAGAGTGAACAAAATACATATAAGAATTATCCTTAACGTTTTCGAGAAGGGAGTTAGTTCGCAATATTCTGATAGTATTCCATCCTATGTGAGGTAGTTTAACTTTAGCATTTATTTTTACAACATCACCGGGCATAATTCCCAGCCCATTTGTAATACCCCCCTCATAGCTTTTATCGAACAAAAGCTGCAAGCCTAAGCATATGCCCAAGATGGGGCTACCAGAATTCACTATATCTTTTATATTTTGAGCTTGCGAGGAGATGTTCCTAATAGCTTCAGCAAAAGCTCCAACTCCAGGCAGAACAATGGCATCCCCTTCAGTGAGAGGTATTTTACCATTAACAATCTCAACGTCAGCGCCAGCTTTTTCGAGCCCTTTCTTTCCACTCCTTAGATTTCCTACTCCATAATTTATTAGAAGGATTTTTGGCATAAACCTTTAAATTACCCCCTTGGCACTAGGGATAGAATTTATCCTAGGATCGATTGAACAAGCTTCCCTTAAAGTTAAGGCTAATGCTTTAGAAACCGCTTCAACTTTGTGATGATCATTGGTACCATATAATACATCCAAATGGATATTTGATTTTGATGCTTGGGCCATCGATTCGAAAAAATGAAAGATATCCTCAATACAAAGATCTTCAACTTCACTTCCCTTCAAAGGAATATTAATTTGAGAGTGGGGTCTTCCTCCAAGATCTACAACAGCCCTGGCAAGAGAGTCGTCCATAACTACATAATTTGATCCAAATCTTTTTATTCTCTGTTTATCCCCAAGTGCCTTAAGTAGGGCTTCACCTAAAGTTAATGCTACATCCTCCGCCACATGATGCTTGAGATCTCCTGTTGCAGTTATTTCCAAATCGAACAAAGAGTGTTTTGCAATAGTCGATAGAACATGATTTAGGAATTTATTTCCCGTCTCTATTTTATAAAAACCATTTCCATCGATATTTAATTTTACTTTGATTGAAACTTCGAGAGTTTCCCTTTTTACTTCACTAATTCTCAAGAGAATCCCCTTTTAAGAAATCATTATATTCAGAACATCATTATATGCATGATATTGAGTTTAAAAATCCATATTTCTTATCTTTAATATCTTAATTTTGTTTAAATTGAGTGTTCTTAGATTTTCCCATTAATCTCTAAGATTGTTTTTAGAGCATTAATAAGATTGCTATTCATAGCTTTAGTACCTATAGTCATTCTCAAACAATTTTCCAGCAATGGGAGAGTTCCTCTATCTTTGATTATCATTCCCATATCTTTTAATTTAGACTGTAGCTCTAGTGAAGTAATTCTTTTATCCACTCTAAATAGTATAAAGTTAGTATCAGAAGGATAAACAGTGACTCCACTAATTCCTTGTAAATCTTTTTTTAAACGTTCTCTTTCTGTCTTCAAGTAATCAATATTCTCCTTGAAATATTTGTATTTTTCAAGAACTGTTTCGACAACTCTTTGAGATATTGAGTTCACATTAAAGGGATGAACTGATTTCTTCATAATATCAACGATATTTTTATTAGCCAACATATATCCTATTCTAACACCAGCAAGACCGTAAGCTTTTGAGAATGATTTTAATACTATCAAATTTTCAAAGTCATCCAACCATTTGCAGACTGAGTATCTTCCAAAATCCGAGTAAGTTTCATCTATTATAGTAATGCCATTAAATTTGGATAGTATTTCGTTTACATCTTTCTCATCAAATTGATTTCCAGTAGGACTGTTAGGAGAGCATAAAAACAAAAGCTTTACTCCATTTTCACATACTTTGAGAGTTCTATCTATGTCTAATTCAAAATTATCCTTAAGCATTATTGGAACTTTTACCCCATTACAAAGTTCAATATAGTATGAGTATATCGCAAAAGTTGGCTCAATTATTGCTACTTTTGTTCCAGTAGTTATGAAGACTCTAGAGATCCTTTCCAAAACATCATCTAATCCATTGCCGATAAATATATTTGATTCATCTATATTGAGGAATTTTGAAATGGCTCTCACTGCTATTTTTCCATGAGGTTCTGGATAAAGTCTGGGATCGATCTCATTCAAGGAACTCGATATAAGATTAAGAATAAAATCGCGCTCCACGATTAAATTTTCGTTAAGACTCAATCTTGTGTATTTTTTTGAAAGATTCTTAGGAAAATCAGCATCTAAACTATAAGGAGTTATATCAAGAATGTGTTTTGGAACGAATTTTTCAATCTTCATTATTTTGTTTTCCTCCTAACCCTTATAGACTCTACGTGTCCATCAAGACCTTCCAATTTAGCCAAAGAGATCGTAGCTTCAGCAATCTTGTTGAAGTGTTTTAATGAGCAATATATGTAACTTATAGTTTTCATAAAATCTCTTGTTGAAAGCCCAGAATATATTTTCGCCCATCCCCCTGTTGGTAGAACATGATTTGTTCCAATCGTATAATCCCCTAAGGCTACTGGTGAATATTCACCTAAGAATATAGCTCCAGCATTTTTGATTCTATTAAGCAAATTCATTGGTTTTTTAGTAAATATTTCAAGATGTTCGGGTGCAAATTCATTTGCAACATCTATCGCATCATTTATATCGTTTACTAAGACGATGAAACCGTTTTTATCTATTGCACTTTCCAGGATTTCCTTCCGCGAAAGAGTCTTTTTTTGATTCTCAATCTCAGTCAACACTGCCTCAGAAATTTTTTTTGAAGTAGTTATAAGGACAACGATAGAATTAGGATCATGTTCAGCTTGAGCAAGCATATCTGAAGTTATGAACTTGGTATTTGCCTTGCTATCAGCTATGATTAACAATTCTGAGGGGCCTGCAGGGAGATCTATAGCAACATCTCTACTAACAAGTAATTTAGCAGTTGTCACATAAATATTTCCAGGACCTACAATTTTATTAACAGAGGGTATAGTTTCAGTTCCATAAGCCATTGCGGCAATAGCTTGTGCTCCTCCTACCCTATAAATTTCATCGACGCCGCTTAAATCTGCGGCAACCAAGATTGTCGGTTCAACTTTAGCTTCTTCTATTGGTGGGGTACAAAGAATTATTTTTTTAACGTCAGCCACCTTCGCTGGGACAGCACACATGAGTACAGAGGAAGGGTATGGATTTCGACCACTAGGCGCGTATATGCCTACTGAATTTATCGGTGTTGCTTTTTGCCCCAAAAGCGAGGTATTGATTTGCTCTTCATAATCCAACCTATCTTTTTGAATCTTATGAAAATTATGAATGTTTTTGATTGCTATTTTAAAAGCATGTAATTGATCCTTGCTTATCTTAGTATAAGCATCTAAAATTTCCTGTTTCTTCACTTTTAATTTACTTTTGTCTAATTTTATTTTGTCATATTTTTCAATGTAACTAATAACCGATTTATCACCTTTAGATCTGACG
>JAOZGV010000089.1 GCA_026015225.1 Candidatus Bathyarchaeota archaeon | reverse complement strand
CGATCTCATAATTACTCGGATATCTTTTAATACCCAACTTTTTAGTTGCCATAATCTTTGCTTGCATATACTCTTTTGCATTTCCTGTATAAAGCAGCATAGCAGCCTCTTTGGAGGCAGATCTATTCTTTTTCGAAATCGTTGTATTACTATCTTTCAATCTAAAATTTCACGGATCTTAATATAATGAATTCAATTAGAAATATTTTTTTAGAAAATGAAATCTGTAATTGACAAAATAGCGATAAAATTGATAAAACTAATGTGATTTTAAGTAAATAAATGAAGATAAGAGATAGGCATTTATGAATGAAATTAATGCGCATTATTGGTTTGAGGTTTGTGTTGGAGCCTCCTTGGGCTTCTCTTCTGTTTGTTCCATTAGTTTTGCGGGAAAACTAATCAATTTTGACTTCCTTATGCCTACATGCCTTAATGGTACAATTTTTTTTGCTAAATTATAGATGTCAGATCCAACACCAGCTTTAGCCGCGCTTCCGATTATCATTTCATGGCAAAGTTGGTCATAATTTAGATTCTTTGCTTTTTTTTCGATTATATCTCTGATTACAGCTCTTATAGCATGTTCCTGAGAATTCCTAATTCTATTTCTACTGAAAGCAACAGTTGAGATGCGAGTAGTAAAACCATCTTTAGTCTTTATGCCATGTATACAATCAATTCTTCCAGTCCCTCTTCTAACCAAGCTACGTAAATAATCTGCGGAGTATTCATGGCCTTTTAAAATAGTAAGAGCTTTTTTCCCCTCTATTCTGATAATAAGGAAATGAAGCTTGATAGACTGATGTGAAAAATCATTTGTAATATCATAGAGAGTATTGTCTACTACTCTACCAATTAATATTGATGGATCCGAACATGGAATACTTGCTACATTTAATTCTCCAAAATATGATGGAGTATAAACATCATACCACTCTTTTAATCGCCATTTATCTCTAACTCTTCTACGAGATGATTTAGACAATCCATATCCTCCAAGACTTTCATATTCACCTGATGTAGTACTGCATAAAATGATAATCGGAAGTTAAAAAAGGTTCTTATCTTTCTATATTAAAATTATCTGTTTTTCAATCAATTTTTTCTGGTGGCCAACTGAGAGTTTTAATTTGTCTATAATTCTTATCAAATTTGACCTTAACAGCCTTTGGCCAATTTTCTACTTCAAATCCGTGAGTAGATAGAAAGGCAGCAATCCAACGTGTAACTCCTAAACCAGTACATCCAGTCCAGATCTCTCTTTTCTTTATTTCTTTGATTTTAAAGCTATTTACAAACTTCAATTTATGAACAAAGCATCCAGCAATCTCCAGCCATTCTGAATTTTCTCTATCTCCTCTATGGGGGAGATAAATCTCCAAATCATATGCTGCGATATTTTTACTATCGCGGGCATCAAAATCTATGGTCCCCTCTTTTGCCCAAAAAGGTATTGCTGCTGTTATTCTCCATTCCATATCTAATATATTGTCGACAACTCTAATACTCTCATCAACAATTTCATCCCTTATCTGGACTATTTGTTCTGGATTGCCGATATAGGTTAGTTCAATTCTCTGAAATTCATGCAACCTTACCATTCCTTCCACTCCACCACCCTCCCAGCGATAAGTATAACCCGAACAATCATAGAGCTTGTAGGGAAGTTGTTCTATATCCAGTATCTCTCCACCATAGAATTGCCAAAAAGCTTCGCACTGGGCTGGAGCAAGTACATAATCAGGATCTTTTAGGACTTTCTTCAATTCCTCTCTAGGGACTTCTTTGGTAACTTTTACTTTTTCTTTAAAGGCCTTGAAAGTATTGGGGTCTCTTGGTGGAGGAAAAATATAATACATTCCTTCAGGAATATCTTCAAGATATCCAGGCATTTTTTTCATGACTTCTAAAGGAATGACTTTGGGGAGCATAAAGGGCTGAAATTTCAGTTTTTTAGCTATTTCATTTAAAAGAATTTCCTTGATTATATCGAATAATTGGGAATAAGGAGTAGTGTATATCCATTGCCCCCTGCCAGGAAATTCTTTAATCCATCCAATTTTCAGAGCCTCATCCATTGGCTCCTTAGAAAATTTAATCCTCTTAGGAATAGACTTCCTGATTATTGGTTGGGTTTCCTTTTTTACTATTGTAACCGAGTCGGTTAAGTCCATGTATCCTTTTATTTTACTACTGATGTTAAAATTATTAATTTTTTTTATAATCTCATTAATTATTCTATCAGGTACATTTATTTTGAGATCGTGTTCTTTAATTTCATCAAGTATAATAACTAAAGTTTGTTCCTCTTTTCTCACAGATTTAACATAAGAAGACGATCGAATTTCATCAATAAAATTCTGAGGCGTTTCTTTTTCCAAAGGAATTCTGAAAGAAATTTTTTGTACGATTACTTTTCTTATACCAATTCTAAATTTCTTTCCTAATTCGCTTGCTAGAAATTTTTTCATTCTTAAAATTGCGGAATAAGCTCTTACATATAGCCCAGATTTGATATGTAGGTTAAGATTACTGCCATTAATAGTAGAATCAACTATATTTGCTCCCTCATTTTTGCGGTCTTTAGGTACCCCTTTTTTTAAAATTGTTTGATTGGCTTTTTTAATTATGCCATGCAGATCTTTATCTAAATTTCTAATGTCTTTGCTGAAAATAAACACTCCAATTGCTTCTATGCTTACCTCATTTTTCATAATTATCACTATCAATTATCTCAATATTTTTTTCTGCGGCTTGTATAGATGCCAATAAATCATCGATAGTTGATATGAAGGTATCAAATCTATCCTTACACTCGATTTTAGAATTCAACTCGCCATCCTCATTCCAAGTTCTAACCTTTAGATAAGATGGTGCGAACTTATCATCTGGCGTTAAAGCTTTTGCAATTGAGTTTGCAATTTTTTCATTATTGTAATTTATTTTTATCTCTATCTTCAATTAATTACTCCCAATCTGATTTAATAATAGATTTTTAAATTCTTCCAGGAATGCCAATTTTACCTGAGGGGAGATTTCTGCACCAGCAGCTACATCATGCCCTCCGCCCATTCCCGAAAACTTTTCAGCTAGTGTTTGCATAATTTTTCCCAAATTCGCACCTTTTTGTAAGATTAGTCGCGATGCTCTACCTGATATTTTTATATTTCCATCTTCAGTCTTACTTAATACTAATATGACTTTCTCAGTATTTTGGTTACTCATTAATAAAATAGTTGACAACGCTCCGGTCATGTTTTCATTAATAATATCTTCTCCATGAATCACTAGTAATTTGCCATTATCATCAATTTTTTCTTTACTTTTGGTTAATAAATCCATATAATTAGCTAAAATTCTTCTATACTCA
>JAOZGV010000043.1 GCA_026015225.1 Candidatus Bathyarchaeota archaeon | reverse complement strand
CTTTTTTGGAGGATTTCCATTCAAAAAAATTCAAATCCAAGGATGTAAAATTTTATTGCAAAGAAAAAAGAAAAATAATCAAATTATTTTTTGCTTTATTGTATTAGGATTGATGATTTTCAATTTATCTACCATTTTTCCTAATATTTTTGCTACAGAATATTCCGTGGCAAGAATTGTGAGCGTAGATTATCCTAAAACTATAGAACCTTATCAATCATTCCAAATTTTTATTGAGGCTGAATATCAAGATTCTTTTTACATAGATATTGGAATTCGGAATCTGAAAAAAGACGAGTTTCTTCAATCACTTACATCAATAAATGAATTTTATGGACCAGGTAAAGAAAATTTTATTTTCAATCTGACTGCTCCATCGAAAGAAGGTGATTGGCAATTAGAAGCTACTACTCGAGCTTGGTGGCGAAATGCTTGGTTTGCAGACCCTAATCAGGGTACGATGGAATTCGTGATTCAGGTTGTTGAGCTTAACGAGAAAGAAATTGAAGTGGCTGCAAATCAAACCATTCAAGTCTTGGAAAATGAAAGATTAAGATTCATTGGGTGGAGTGATGGTGTTAAATCTAATCCAAGAAAAGTTTGGGCGAACTATAAAGATATTATTGCTCCAATCTATAGAAGGCAATTTTTCTTAAAGATTTCATCCAAATTAAACTCGGTTGAGGGCCAAGGATGGTATGATGAAAAAGATGATGCGATATTAGAAGCGCCATCCAGAATTCCATTTGAAGGAAAAATTTATCTTTTCAAAGGGTGGCAAGGCGACATAAAATCAAATAAGCTACTAGTAGAAACCAAAATGAATGAAAAAAAAGAGGCCCAAGCTATATGGGTTGAGATGAGTAACGAAAAAGGTACTGTATCATATTTTATATATCTTATTTCTTCATCATTGTTAGCCGCCTCTATTATTACCACAATTGCTATTGTAATAAAGAGAATGAAAAAAAAGGCTTTAACATTAGTTTTAATAACAATAGTTCTTCTCTCATTATCTACCCCCATGGCAAGAGCCGATATTGATGAGGGTGTAGAATACAAAAAAGTTGAGGTTGGAGAAAGTGTTTGGCGTTACTGGAAAAATCCAGGTAGCGATACTTGTTTAATATGGCTTGGGGGAGGCATTTTTACTCAACAACTTTTCATTAATCCCTATAGTCTTGAATCTTATAACACGATGTATTTCATTCAAGATTTGTCTAGATTCTATTCAGTACTAGCTATTGAAGAAGGTTCTAAAGAACGGTTACAAGCAGTTCTAAAACGAAATATAAACGGAGAGATCTATGAAGGTAGTACTTTCATTGAGGATGCAAGAAATTGGCTTTTGAAGACTGGTTATTCCCAGATTTATATGGTTGGGTATTCGGTAGGAGCTGTCGCGGCAGCTCGGGAAGGAATTCGTGAAAGCGCTGGGCGTTGGCAAAGTCCAAATGGCATGATCCTCATCACTACTCCAAAGGACAAAACAATCTGGCACAATGCAGATAAACTTCAGGGGAATATGCTCCTGCTTTATGGAGAAAAAATGACACAATCCTTCATTGAGGCTGGAAATGACTTAATTAATAAAACTCCCGATGAGGGACCTCAAAACTTAGGGTGGCTTCATAAAGAAATTATTGTACTTCCTGAAGTTGCCCATGAGGTTTGGACTATAGCTGAAAGTGGAACTTATAGCTCAAAAGCTGTTTCTGTAATAGTTGAATTTATAGAAGAATCAAAATTTTTGTACCATTTGACAGCGAATGAGAGCAAAACTTCTAGTGTTGAATCAAAAGAAGAAGGATATTTTGTAGAAACATTTGTAGAACCATGCTTGAATCTAAAAGAGCCTATGAGGTTGAGAATTAAGATAGAGGGATTGCGTCCTGATAATTATGCCTTTGTAGCAAAACCATTAATTGAGGGAATCAAACCCTCGGTTACAAAAATGGTTATTTCTAAAGATGAAAATGAGGCTCTCTTAATTTTTAATCAAATTCCAAAAAACCAATTTAAATTCGAACTTTTTTCTTATTCGAATTCTGCCAAATACTTGGGAACTTACGAGGCTGTATGTAAAAGTTCTATCACAATCGGGGTGACGAAAAGTTTTGATAAAATTCCAATTCTAGTTGATGGTGTTGAGTATAAAATCGAAAAAGATGGAAAATTAGAATTAGAGACCTATATTGGAAAGCACATCATTGAAGCACCTTTAGATATTAATCTGGCACCTGAGGCTAGGATTCATTTTAAAGGATGGGCCGATGGTTCCAATTATACAAAAATATCAATAGAGACTCCAGGAAATACTGATTTGCTAGCAATATATGCAAAACAATTTGTGGTTGAAGGCCATTCAGACAGGGGCAACGTCTCTGGAAATGGGTGGTATGACGAGAATTCTTTTTCTCCTTTGAAAATGGAAAATAGAATAATTGAAGATGAAGAAAGCATCTTTATTTTTGAAGGTTGGAAAATTAACGGAGAAGATAAAATTTCCGAGCAGATTTATGTGACAGGCCCTATCAAAGCAGAAGCAAAATGGCGAAGAATTGAATTACCTGTTGTTAATAACAAATTTGAATCGATAATTCCTTTATTTTTTCTTATTTTTTCGATTACAATCTTCTCAATCACTGTATTTTTTGCAAAAAAATATAGATAATAAAAAAAAGTCTTCTATTGTTTTTATGAATTAATAATTACGCGTTCATATTTTTATACAACCGCTGTTAGAAATTAATGAGGTGATTAGGATGCCTTTTGTAGAATTAACAACCGGTTCCGGTAGTTTTAATGAAGAAGAAAAGAAAAAATTAGCCAAAGCACTTTACGACAGTGTGATAGGAGTCTATCAAGAAGTTAAGGGAATGAAACCTCATTGTTGGGTAGTTATTCGTGAAGAATCGCCTGACAGTTGGGTTATTGATGGAGAGACATTAACTGAAGTGAGGAAGAAACAGGCTGCACAAAAATAGAGATTTTTAGTCTTCCTCTTTTTTTATTTTAATTTGGACTAATGCCATTAAGCTATTTAGAAAATGGATTTTCAAAAATTTAATAATTTTATATTATTAGCCCCTTACCTTGAAAGTGCATCCTAATTTATCAGCGATAATTTTGCATTCAGAAATATCTATACTATCAACATCAACAATTGTTAATCTAATATCTGAAAAAATTTTTTTACACTCTTTTATGAAATTAAGAACAGCTTGATACGATCCTTCAATTGAAGGCTTGCAAAGATCATAATATTTCATCTCGTTTTCGGCATTAAGACTTATCGAAATTGAATTAATTCCCGCATCTTTTAATTCCTTTACTACTTTTCGATTCTTATTGCGTAATTGAGCTAATCCATCAGTGTCCAAACGAATAACAAGATGTGAATAGTTCTTTCTAATTCTTCTTGAAATATTAAGAAGAACATCTAATCTTATGGTGGGTTCTCCAAAACCACACCAAACAACCTCTTTGTCAGCGTCTTTTATACTATCTTGAAAATCTTTCCATATTTCATCAATGGTTGGTTCCTTATCAAGTTTCAATTTATAACCTGATAACCCCGAAGAATAATTCTTAATACAAAAAATGCAACTATTTGAACATCTGTTTGTTATGTTTAAATAAATAGTATTAGGTCGTATACCATATCTATAGACTATCGATCTAGCATTTTTTCCATTATCCAACTTATAGGATCAACCATAGAATGAATTTATATTATGAAATCTTAAAATTACTAGCTATTAAATTGAAACGTTATTAATTTTATAAAGATCATTTCTGGATCTGCCATGAAGATGGTTGGAAAGTTAATAGAAGATACAAATCATAGAGACAAAATACATATTTTCAAGGATAGATTGCACGCTGGCAAATTGTTAGCTGAGAAATTAGCATTTGATATGAAGGATATAGTGTTGCTTGCTATTCCTTCAGGAGGTGTTCCCATTGGTTATATTATATCTAACACATTAAGGATCGATCTCGATTTAATATTAGTTAGAAAATTACAAATTCCATGGAATACGGAAGCTGGCTTTGGAGCTATTAGCTGGGATGGAGAGATCGTATTAAACGAGAGTTTAATTTTTCAATTAGGCATAACTGAAGATATAATTAAAAAAGTCACTCAAGAAACTCTAAATGTTATCAACCTCAGGAATAAACAATTTAGAATGAATAGGCCGTTTCCTGAGTTAGAAGGAAAGAAAGTCATAATTGTTGATGATGGATTAGCATCGGGATATTCGATGCTTGCTGCCATTAAATCAGTTCGAAAGAGAAATCCAAAGAAGATAACAGTGGCCATTCCAACCGCATCATCATTATCAATTAATTCATTAATTAACAATGTCGAGGAGATAGTCTGTATAAATATTCGAAGTGGCGGATTCTTTGCCGTAGCTGACGCTTACGTTGACTGGTACGATCTATCGGATGAAGAAGTTATGGGATTTTTATCTAAGGATAGAAATTAGACATCATAAAGATTTACTTCATAATCTTTTCTAAGTAGATATTTGATGTGAGTAGTTAATTTTTAACCATTTATGTATTATGTCTGCGACCTCTTTTTCATAACCTATGAAGCTATGATTGGCCCCAGTGATCTTTTCTACAGTTATTAACTCTGGAGAGCTCATTTTTTCTTTAAAAAGTCTAGCAGCCTCATCTACTGAGGGTTTAATAAAAATATCCCTTTCTCCAAAAATCACTAATAATGGTTCTTTAATTTTTGAGAGAGCCTCCCATTTGGTAGAACCAGGATTATGGTAAGGGAATATATTTCCTACTCCATCCTCAGTTAAGTATCCATAGTACGCTAATGCTGCCATAGGACATACAATTGCGAGTTCTTCCTGTAACAATTCTCTTTCTCTACCTTGTTCCACCATCTCCTTGATCAATTTATTAGTTTCAAAATATTTCTCTTCTCCAAGTCTAAATCGCATAAAACCCGCATCATTTCCTGGAGAAAGATGGATCTGACCAATAACTCTGGAGTCATTTTTCATAGATTGATAATAAACTAATTTTTGAGTAAGACTATGTCCCTGCAAGATTACTTTTTTTATTCTTTTTTCCTCGAGGAAATCGAGCCATGCTTTAATATCAAAAATACAGTCTTCAAATTTTTCGAAAGCGCCACCTATTGTAGTCCACTTTATTTTTCCGTCAGTATTTTTCCTTAAATATGCGTAAACATCATGACCCCTATTATTCGCTGTTAAGAATGATATCTTTTCCGAAGAATACTTCTCACCTAAAACATCTATGAATTTATGAGTATAAAAATCCCCAGAGGTTCCATGAGAATGAAAAATTGCTATATCGCTTTTATTGTCTATCCAAAATCCCTGAAGTTCTAATCTATCATCTGTTATTGTTTTAATGAGTTGGCCTTCTAACATAACTATCAAGTGTTCAAATCAGATAAATAAAATATTCTATCTTATTGAAGATGGATTAATGTATAAAAAAATGATAAAATAACCGACAGATTTTAAGGCATTATTTAATATACTATTAATTGTGGAAAAAATAATGTCAAGTGCTTTTGTGTTAATTAATACAGAGATTGGTTTTGAGGATAGTTTACTTGCAGAGCTTAAAAAATTAGAAAACATTAAAGAGGCTTATGTAACTTATGGAGTTTACGATATCGTTGCAAAAGTAGAAGCAGAATCGATGGATAAGTTAAAAGATGTTATTTCACAGAACATTAGGCGATTAGAAAAAGTAAGATCTACATTGACAATGATAGTTGTTGAAGGAAAATAATTGATAAATGAATGAAAGAACATAATTCTCTTAAGAAACAGTCTAACCTCAAAACGGAATCCTATTGAATTATATGCATCGTGTTTTTAATTAGAATTTAAGTAGCCATTTGCTAGTGAACTTACCTAAGATCCTTATGGGATTTCTTATCAGATCAAGTAAAATATAATTTTTTTTAAACTCAAAAGTTAATTTGATTAATCTACATTTAATGCAATTCTAACGTATGGATCGTCAGATAAGTGAAAAATTATTAATTTTTCAATTTATTAGTAGGTTCTATGTTAATACATATTGTTTTAATTAAATTTAAAGAGGGAACCGCAGAGAGTCAAATCAAAGAATTACACGAAAACGTTCTTCGATTAAAGGAAAAAATTCCTGGAATAAATTCAATTTCAGGCGGGTCTGATGTTAGCACTGGCGCGCGCGCTCATGATTTTAACTACGGATTCGTGATGGAATTTACGGATTCAAAGGCTCTTGATGATTATCTACCACATCCCGTACATAAAAGCACTGTAGAAAAATATATCCATCCAATAGCATCCGATGTCCTAGTTTTAGATTACAATATCTAGGATACTAGATAATTTAAGAATATAGCAAGTCACACTCAAATGAGTGAGGTAATGCTCTTCTATTCACGAATCTGATTAAAGGTTTTGAAAGGTGTCTTCTCGCTCGTGGCGGCACCTCATAAATTCCTACCTTTATTTCTCTTTCCTTTTGCTTTAATATGATAGAATTCTCTGGAAATTTTTTCTTACATTTTTTACAAATAAAACCCTTTGACTTTCCAGCGGATTTTGCCCTTTTTCCACATTTTTCACACAATGGATTGACTTTGTCAAATAAAGGGGCTAACTTTAGGATCTCAAGCTTCTCAAGGTTAATTGTAAATGGCAACCCAATTTTTTGTTTAACTCCACCATAAACTTTGATTCTATCTCCAATGATTATTTTTTCGACAATTCTTCTGAAATCTTTTGTAGGTTCGAATGCCGCGCAATGAATTTCATCAGTTTCATCTTTTAATTTAAAAATTACATGACCGCCAGTAATTTTGATGGGATTCGAAGAAACAACTCCTTCTAACCTTACTGAATCATAAAGTTTTATCTCATTTATTTTTACATCGATATAATGCGCATCAGTTGCTTGATTTGTCTTATAGATTATCCATCTTTCAATAGGTTCACGAGTTCTTACCATATCATGTGCATTAATTGCAGAGACAGGATTTTCAGCGCGAATCCCATACAAAATTGGGCATGGTGTATGTGGTGAGATTCTAATTTCTTTGGATGTTAAATCAACATTATCGAAAGTATTTGGATAGGTGAGTTCATTCATTTTCGTAATTGAGGGTTTGTCTAATTTTCTGATAGTTCCGCGATATTCAGGTATCCTATAGGCTATAAGCTCATAAGTGTAGTCTTCGGTAAGACCTTCACCTATAGCTGCAAGCGCACCGATTACCCCTCTGCCAAGCTTAAATTTATGTATCTCTGCATCTATCTTACTCGCTAATTTTTCGGCTTCCTCAATAGTGACAAAATCATTTACAACCTTTCTTGAGAAGTCTTTTAATGAATTGGGTATGTTAAAACTCTTGTAAAATGCCACTCCTGGATTAGTATTTTCATCATCAAGCTCAGCGAGATCTTTTATAGATCCTTTTACGATTCTCTTTACTGATGATATTTTATCATTATCAATAACGATTGAAATTGATATTGCACAATTTCCTCTAGTTTTGAAAGGCCAATTGGGATTTAGCCTTATTAATTTTGGGTAGTCAATAATATTAACTCCTAATTCCTTTATTTTTTCAACAATAATTGCACCTAGATAAGTAGTACACATCCCTTTCCTTGAATCTGTATCATCAATGCCGATATGAAGAACTTGCATAAAAACCGCCTATTATGCCATACTGATATAACTTTCAAAACCTAATTACAGACTCTAAATTCTTCAATATAAATAATCAAAGTAGAATGCATTTACAAAAAATTTATCTAATCGTAATCAATTTAACCCCCAATATATAGCGGGGTGGGGAAGCCTGGTTTAACCCGCAGGGCTCATAAGCTAGCTCTGGGACACCCTGAGATACTTCGGCAAAAACCGTAGCTCAAACGGTGGTTCGAAAGTGTTTACCGAAAATCCACCCCCCGCTATCTTGTTATTTGGTTAGTGCATACTGGGAAAGTGGCAACCAATATATTTTATTAACCAGACCTTTGAAAAAGAATATCAGTAAGCCATAATGGGTGAAAAGTTCAAATAAAATAGTTTTCTAGGGGCGAGTTATCATATTAAATTTCGATGTATTGATAGTTGGATCTGGCCCTTCAGGCATTCAAGCTGCAATTCATGCTGCAAGAAATCAAACTAAAGTTGCGATAATTGGCAAAGTAAAAATGAGCTGGATAACCAGCGCTCATTTAGAGAATTATTGTTGTATGGATGGAAAAATAGATGGATTAGAATTCCTAAATGATGGAATAAAACAAGCAAGGAGATTTGGCACTGAAGTTTTTGATGAAGACGTTCTCAAAATTGATAGAAAGAGTAAAAAATTTCATATGGAAACTGAGGAAGGCAACAAATTCATAGGAACCGCTATAATAATAGCTACTGGAGTAAGAAAGAACAAACTAGGAATTAAAGGTGAAAGCGAATTCTTAGGAAGAGGATTAAGCTATTGTGTTGAATGTGATGCAAACTTCTTTAAGGGAAAAAATGTTGCGGTGGTAGGCGATGGTAGTGCTGCTGCAAGCGGAGCTTTACTACTCGTGTACTATGGAAATGAAATTTATCTTATTTGTAAAAAATTGAAAGTAAAAGACCGACTAGAAGAACAAGTTAGAAGTTCTGGAATAAAAATGCTTGAAGGAAATGTAATTGAGGAGATACAAGGAAAGGAAAAGGTGGAACGAATCGTATTAAAAGACGGAAGAATTCTAAAAGTAGAGGGAGTGTTCGTAGAATTGGGTTCTAAAGGAGCTATCGAACTCTTATCAAATCTTGGAATTGGACTCGACGATGATGGATTTATTGAAACCAATAAGAAACAAGAGACAAATGTTTCTGGAATATATGCTGCAGGAGATGTCTGCGGCCCCCCATTTCAAGTTGCAAAAGCAGTTGGAGAGGGATGTGTTGCTGGTTTAAATGCTTCAAATTATGCCAAAAATATCAAGAAAATGTAAAATTTTAGTTTTGTACCTCAAGAATTTTAAATATAAATTATTTTGTATCATTCAACTTGAAAGTTTCCTTGAAGATTTGCTAGAAATTTGCCTCCTTTTGATATCATTTTATCTGATACGTAACAATTCATTGAGTAATCTCCCGAAAGAGCATTTTCGACTAATTTAAAATTCGTTCGAATTGTAATTGGATCTTTAGAGTCTCTAACTGTATTCGGTATCATCATCTGAATTGAGATTACCTGTAATGGAATTCCATTTGGATCATCTACCTGAGCCCATATTATCCCCTCTTCCATATCTGCTCCACCATTGGCAACATTCATTACTATTCTAACCGTTTCTCCAGCTCTGAATTTTGTTTTATTTATATCATTTCCATCTGTAGAATAAACACTAATAATCGTTATACTCGGAATATCACTTTCACCCACTACAAAGGAACTTTGACTGTAAGAGTTCAAATAGCCTTGCTTGCTTGCGGTTACGAATACTAAATATTTTCCTGGATTAAAATTC
>JAOZGV010000022.1 GCA_026015225.1 Candidatus Bathyarchaeota archaeon | reverse complement strand
TTATGGTGGGGAGATTTAAGATGAGAACTAATAGAAGAAGGACCGAGATAGTAAATCTCCTCATAGTTCCCATTTTAATCAAGATTAATATGAATTTAGAGAACCCATAAGACTTTTCCATACATGAATTAAGAGATTCTTTTTGTCCTTATAAAAAGAAGAGCTATCACTATCAAAATGGCTACAACAATTATAAATATCGGAAAGATTCTGATAATGATTGCCAGAGGGGTGGCTCTATCCTCGACAAAGAAAGAAACTTTTCTGCTAATCGTTGCTGAATCCTCTAAGTATGAGGCGCCACCGATCCAATCGGCGTATACTTTCCAAGTGCCTGCCTCATCCGGTTTAATTTGATTTTCAAATTCACCTTTTTCATTCGTATTCGCAACTTTTGAAAAGGTCTTTCCACTCGGCCTTTCATAAATTATTTCTATTGTCTCTGCAGGCATTTGCATTACTATAGTTCCATTCACTGTCAACGTGTCCCCTGCAAGCAATGAGGTGGGATTTACAGAAATCTTAGTAGGTGATATACCCAAAATTACATCGAAAAATTTCAAATTTACTTCCTTATTCGAGTCAAGATAGAGAGTTTCCTCTGTGGATATAGTATCTAAAGTCATAACTTGTCTACCTACTTCCTCGGTAATATTGTAGTAAGCACGAAATCGATAATTTCCAACAAAAGTAGAAGTATTATTCGTGATTATCTCGGCTAAAGCTGGTTGATAATAAAGTCCTTTTGAGTCCGCTGTTGCATTTTTTATTAAATTTTCCAGATGATCATATATTTCGATCTTTGCAGGTATAGGATATCCAGTAATATCGGTTACATTTACTTTCAAGTACCAGTAACGCTCCATAGTGGAGTTATCAAATACAAAAATCATGCCCCCTGCTTTGACGAGGGGGGATTTTGAAGTTGTCACATTGTATAACTTTCCATTTGATCCAACAGTCAAATTACCAAAAATTGAGTCGGTGATCGTCACATTTCCAGGACTATAAACTTTTGAAGATTCTACATTTGAGCTAGATATCGAGACTTTGTCGATAGAATTAATTGAAATTTCTTTCGATGATATGCCTTTCAATAGAGTTGAAGTGGAGTTTGCATCTAAATAATTAGTGTCGATAAATTTTCCTTCAAACTCTTCGGATTTAATTTGCAATAGGTTAATCTCTGATGAGTCGATGAAAATCTTTTGGCATGTTATATTTATTTGTGTAACAGAACAGTTACTTCCAGTCAGTTCCAGTCTTTCCGCATTTCCACTTATTAAATCTACATCAAGTTTATTTAGTGTAAAGGAAGCGGTCAAAGCATTTTGAAGCTGAATCGCTCTAAATCCAGATATTGATGACCCATTCTTGCCAATGATATTTGAGGAGTTGGATACTGAGATGATTGATTCATTTCCAAGTGATATGATTTCACTATTTTCCAAAACTAGAGTAGAATCTTTACTCACAGTTATATTGTAATTCTTCTCTCCTCTTATCGATAATTGTAATTTCATGTTTCTTAGAATTAGTGTACTATTCTCGGTCACAACTATATCATTGGTCAATATTGATGCGAGGTTCTGAAGAACTATTGTATTTCCATCCGTAACTACAAAAGTTTCATTTTGTGCTAGTGCATAATTAAAGTTAATCAGAATGATTGATACAAATAATAATGCGAATATTCGAAAACGCAATAAATGAAAACCTCCGGAAACAGTTATTTTTAATTTGTCTATTATTTAACTTTATCAGATACCCTTAAGGGTTCGTTTAGTGGATTTATTTTTAAATCATACATTTCAAAAAAACTTTAACTAATATTAAAGGTTAATCGCTTTAGAATAAACTCATTTTGATTAGATAAAATCAGGAGTATATTTTATTTTGAGTGTTTCAGATAGACGCAAATTGTTTCGAGATCCTCTGATCCAAAAAGTAATCGAGGTAATACTTCGTCAGGAAAATAGAGAACTTACTCCCTCTTATGAAGCATCCAAAGGATTCTATTACGATAAGATTGACGAAATATTCGGTGATGTTTATAAATCCGAATTAGCGCTTAAGCAGATGAGTGATAGTGGAATTCTTGATAAGAAATTTTTCGATACGGGCGTAGTATGTCCAAATTGTAGATCGTCGCAAATAAGCCTCCTTTATCGTTGTCCCAAATGTAACTCTGCCATGATAGAAAGTAAATCACTTTGTGAACATGTTAAATGTGGCGCCATCGATGTCATAGATCGCTTCAAGAAAGAAGATGAATATGAGTGCTTTCAATGCAAAGCTAGTTTAATGGAAGGCAGTTCAGATCTTAAAAACATTGGGTCTTGGTTTATTTGTTCTTCTTGTAATTTCCGCTTCGATGAGCCTCTAACTATTCAGCGATGTATGAGTTGCAAAAATGAGTTCCTTCCCAAGGATGCAAAACTGAAGAGTTTGTTTTTGTATGTAATGAATGAAGCGGTTAAATCAGAGTACGAAAGAGAATTGGCTCTCCTGCTCCTTTTAAAACCGGAGATAGACAAGCTTAAATCAAAAGCAGAGATGATGTCGGTCATACAAGGCAAATCTGGAACATCCTACGAATTCGACGTTGCAACATGGAGCAAGGGTGCAAAAAAGCCAACAGTAGTCGATGTAGTGATGAACAACGAACCCATTGGAACGGGCCCCATCACTTCTATGTTTGCGAAGATTTATGATGTCGAACCTTCAAGGCAGATACTTGTGGCCATCCCTGATTTACAGGAAGATAGTGTAAAACTTGCAAAGTTATATAAGATTGAAATTCTAACAGCGAAGACTATGGAAGAAGCCGTCTCAAAATTAATTGCGATTTTGAAAGATTAATGTATTTTTTTTAAAACCTCCTTCTCATTTGTAACCATAAAATTTAGTCGGTAAGCTTTTGAATTATTGAGAATAAACTAACATTTTTTATTTCAGTTTCACCTTCATATTTAAACCATAAAATCCAGCCAACTATGTGGTAGTCTTTTTTATCTGATTCAGTTTGCCAAGTATTTCCGCCTACTGTTGCAGCGGCAAAATATATGTATCCTTCGCTTCTAGCCTCTATGCTTTGATTCGAATAAGCTACTAAATTATCAGGATTTGAAGAGCTATTGCTTGACACAATGAATTTCTCTGTAATTGCTCCCACTGCGCCTTGCATTTGAAGCATGGTAGTATTTTCCCATAAGTAAATTCTTTTATCAGTAGTATTGTTAAGCAATAGACGATATAATGTCCTATCGGTTCCTCTAGGTTTCACAAATGCTGATTCAAATTCTGTCATCAATCCCGCGGTATATTGAAAATTATCATAGTCGTCCGAAATAACTAATGGATACTCACCGTAGTACGACGAATTAGTTTCAAAAGGCGTAGGAGGATAAATATAACTGAATTGTCTTCCTCTTTCGGTGCAGAGAACAATCCTATATCGCTCATAAGGCGTGCTGTTTAGCTCTGCACTGGCATTAATAAATACTGGATGGTTTCCTTCACCTTGAATGATCACGCCGCTTGTACCATTATAACCTTTTACTGACGAGTTTACTTGCTTATCCAGAACTTCCATTTCTTGAGTTTCATTATCAAAAACATATATTCTTTCAACGTTGATCAGGACTCCTCCTTCATTTTTTACAAGTATGTCGTAAGTATAATTCGAGTATGAAGACGGTTGTTCTATACGAGTGATATTCAGGTTCTCACTAAACCTGTCAATGTCCCATTCAATCATATCTTCCCTAACATTAAGATACCTTGTTTG
>JAOZGV010000019.1 GCA_026015225.1 Candidatus Bathyarchaeota archaeon | reverse complement strand
TTGCGGTTTTTATGAAAAAACATTAAGAGATTAAACAATAAATCGAAGTGGATTAAGGATGAAAATTATAGATATTTCGATGGAAATAGATGAAAATATGCTCACATATCCTAATAATCCAAAACCCATGATAAAACGATATGCTCTCATTCCTAAAAATAAGACCAATGAGTCAATAATTAGTATTGGCAGCCATTCAGGGACTCATATTGATTCTCAACTTCATATTAGGAATGGGGGAAATGCTTCTGACGAGTTGCCTTTAGATAGTTTTTACGGTGAATGTAGGATTCTAGACCTTACTGATGTAGGGAATGAGATTCATAGAGAGCATTTAGAATCCTTTGGCATTAAAGCTGGTGAGATAATATTATTAAAGACAGAGAATTCTAGACATCAATACAATAAATTCAGACGAAATTTCGCCCATCTGAAACATGATGGAGCCGAACATCTCATACGAAAGAAGATTAAAACATTGGGTGTTGACTATCTAAGCGTGAAGAAGTTCGGCGGAGATGCCGAGGTGCATGAAATATTAATAAATAATCTTACGCTTTTTGAAGGCCTTTATCTTAAGGATGTTGAGCCTGGATCTTATACCTTCATAGGTCTCCCATTAAAAATTAAATGCGATGGAGCACCTGCAAGAGCAATTCTTGTAACAAATTAATTTATGAAAAAATTATCAACTTTTCTAAAATATTCTAAGCTACTGCTTCACTCAATTCCTGTATTGCTTTATCGATATCTTCACTTTTAAAAATAAATGATCCCGATGCAAAGATGTTTGCACCTGCATTTCTTGCAATCTCAGCATTTTTTGGATTCATACAACCATCCACTTCGATCGGTAAAGAGCTATTTATCTCTCTTAATTTCTTGATTTTTTCGATTGACTCTGGAAGAAATTCAGTGCAATAGCTTCCAGGATCTGCTGTCATCATTAAAATACCATTGATTTTTTCTAAATATGGCAAAACAGTATCGATATCTGTCTCTGGGCGAAGCCCCAAACTTACTTTTAATCCATTCTTTTTACAAAAATTTATTGCTTCTTCAATATCCTCAAGGACTTCTACATGCATTATTATTATATCCACTTTATTGTGGTTTTTCTCGACCCAATCCAAAGGGTCATTGACCATTAGATGTGCTTCAAACTCAAAACCAGGCTTGAGTCTGAAATCAAACATTAGAGAGGTATTAGGTACAAATCTACCATCCATTACATCAACCATTATCCTTTCTACTTTTCCTTTGACTTTTGATAACATCGCATCTATTTCTTCTTGTATTTTTGCTATTATAGCTGGAACGATAATAGTCTTCATTCCTAATAACTCCACATTTTGTAATTCAAAATAATTAGAGTGCACTAAATATAGTATATGTTATAATTTTTCAGCAAGTTTTTTTGCCTCAATTGGTCCGTCAGTGCCTGCTGGATAATATTTCAATGGAATGCTCATTTCAAATATCGAAGTATAGTTTCGCCATGCGCTTTCGACTTCATCTGAATGTACGAATAATGTCTGATCCCCTGTTATCGCGTCCAAAAGAACAGTTTCATACGCATCGGGAGGTGAACCAAAGACTTCAGAGTATTTGAAATGCAAATCTTTAGTCGTAAGCGTAAGAGGCTCGCCTATTGACTTTATATGAAATCTAAGTGAAATTCCCTCATCGGGTTGAAGAGTCAGAAACAATACATTTGGTTCGAGTATACACGTATTCTCGAATGGCTGAAAAATCGATCCAGGAGCGCAATGAAAATGCACCCTTATCTCAGTGAGCTTTCGAGACATTCGTTTGCCTGTGTAAAGGAAAAAAGGAACCCCATTCCATCTCCCATTAGGGACCTCTAGCCGTAAAGCAACATACGTTTCGGTATTTGAGTTTTCAGGAACTCCATCTTCCTCCTTGTAACCGATGACGGCTTTTCCATCGATCTTTCCACTCGAATATTGTCCAAAGACTATGTTGTCAGCTTGAATGGGTTTTACTTGTTGCAAGACTTTTACCTTCTCATTTCTGATGGCGCTTGCATCGAGACCAGAAGGAGTATCCATTGCCACTAAAGTTAAAAGCTGTGTGAGATGATTGCTAATCATGTCTCGTAAAGCTCCTGTTTGCTCATAATAGT
Organism: Candidatus Bathyarchaeota archaeon; assembly: GCA_026015225.1. GTDB lineage: Archaea > Thermoproteota > Bathyarchaeia > 40CM-2-53-6 > RBG-13-38-9 > JAOZGV01. Next base: position 3,728 of record JAOZGV010000019.1, on the reverse strand, counting down.
TTGCTCGTCCCTCAATTCCTAATTTTTCTGATACAATAATCTCGACTTTTTCGATATGGTCTCTATTCCATAGATGCTCAAAAAAAGTATTTGCAAAACGAAATACTAAGAGATTTTGGACAGTTTCTTTAGCAAGGAAATGATCTATTCGGTATATTTGGGATTCATCATAATATTTGTGGATCAATTTATTTAATTTCTGAGCTGAGACGATATCTCTACCGAATGGTTTTTCTATAACCAATCTTGTCCATCCAGAACTTCGGTTTAATCCAGATTCTCCTAAACTTGTAACAGAATCTGAAAAAGCCTTTGGTGGAAGTGCTATGTAGAAAACTCTATTACCGGGCAGATTTTTCTCTCTTTCTATCGAATCTATGCGAGTAGCCAACTTTTTGTAATCTTCTAAACTAGCCTTTCCAAGGGATTGATAAAAAACGCACTCGTTACACCAATTTGAAAATTTTGCATCATCTATTTTTATGTTTGTGTTTTTTATAATATCATGTGCAAGTTTTCGAAAACCACGATCATCAATATCTGATTTTCGAGCAACTCCAAGGATAACACATTTACCAGATAAAACTCCTTGTTCGAAAAGTTTGTAAAGAGCAGGAAATAACTTAAGTCGGGTTAAATTCCCGGTAGCTCCCATGATCACAAAGATATGTGGATGGACTTGAGTCATTGACATTTTCACTCGTTCCGCTTTACGGCATGACCACCAAAACTCTCTCTCATGAGGGCTAATAACCTATCTGCGTATGATTCCTTGTCTCTTGAACTTAAACGTTTTAGTAGTGATAAAGTAATGACCGGTGCAGCAACATCAAGATCAATTGCTTCAAAAACAGTCCAACGCCCCTCTCCGGAATCTTCTACATATGGAATTATCTTATTTAGGTCGGACCCCTTCGACAAGGCTTGAGCTGTTAAATCTAGTAACCATGATCTAACTACGCTCCCATAGCTCCAAATCTCTGCAATTTGATGCATATCAAGTTTGAACTCCTCCTTCTTTTTCATAAGAGAAAAACCTTCTGCATACGCTTGCATTAGACCATACTCTATCCCATTATGGACCATCTTCACAAAATGGCCAGCGCCATTGGGCCCCACATGTCCCCAACCCTTATCAGAAGCTGGAGCTAATGTTTCAAAGATTGGACTAAGTTTGTTTACAACTGCCTTTTCGCCGCCCACCATCATGCTATACCCTTCGGTTAGTCCCCAAACACCGCCGCTTGTTCCAACATCTACAAAATTTATTTTTTTTTCCTTAAGTAAATTAGCTCGACGTTTAGTATCCTTATAATAAGAGTTTCCTCCATCGATGATTATATCTCCTTGATCTACTTCAGGTATTAATGCCTGAATTGTTTTATCAACAGGTGATCCTGCAGGTATCATCAACCAGATAACTCTTGGCGAGTCCAATTTATTTACTAGCTCATCGAGTGTATAGGCGCCTTCAGCCCCTTTTTCGACAATCCGATCAACACTTTCCTTCGTACGGGCATTACCAACTACTCTATGCCCACCTTTTAGAAGGCGAACAGTCATATTAGATCCCATTCGCCCTAATCCTATAATTCCTAATTCCATCCTTTTTTTCCTCCAATTTTTATAAATGAAGAATTTTAACTCTGGATTATTTTGATTAATGATGAAAGGTCCTTGTCCACATCTCCTTTCAAATTAATTCTCAAGACTCGACGCCCGAGCTTTTTCAAAGCTTTGTAATCCCCCAGCGCTTGGGCTCTGATCAATCTACCAAAAGTGTAGTCTGTTTCAGGTACTTTGATATCTACTTTTGGCTCATCAATCAATTGGATAAATAATCCAGTATTCGGACCCCCTTTATGTAGTTGTCCAGTTGAATGAAGAAACCTTGGGCCGTAACCTAAAGTAGTTGCCAATTTGAGACGATTTAAAAGCTCAAATCTGATATTTTGTAATTTTTCAGCCGTATCCGGAGTTGGTGATAAGTAAGCTTGAATCGCTATATAGTCCCCCTCTCTTGCTTTATTGAGCCAATCTTTTATAGCCTTGGTTAAGTTAGAGTGGTCATCAACCGAAAAAGTCTCTACATCTTCGTCTTTAATTCCTTTTTCAGTTTTTTCCATCATCTTTATAGCTAGATCTTTGGCCATCTGGACATTAGGTTGGTTAAAAGGGTTTATCCCTATGATTGAGCCTGCTGTTGCTACGGCTAATTCCAAACAATAGATCTCTTGACTCAGATTTTCCTTATCGGTTAGATTAATGCTAATTAGTGGATAACCTTTAGCCTCTAATGACTCAATTAATCTCTCAATTTCAACATCATTATCTTTTTCAGTAAAGAAATGAATGAAAAAACGATCTTTTTGGTAATTCTCTATCGAAGTCAATGGTTCATTTACTATCGGAATAATCCCTTTTCCTTCTTTTCCTGTGCTTTCTGCAATAAGTTGTTCTGCCCAATTAGGAAAGCTGGAGATAGAAGGTGATGTTAAGAAGGTTACTTTATTAAGTCCAATTTTTGTAAGTTCACCTAGCGCAGCACCAATAATTAATCCAAATACTTCATTTGAAGATAGGCAAAAAGCACAACTTTCAGACATTATCCATGCTCTGTCAAGAAATTTATGGACGTCCATTCCTATTAATGAGGCCGGTACTAATCCAAAAGCTGTTAGGGCAGAATATCTTCCTCCTACATCTGGAGTAGCTTGGAAAACACGCCGGAAACCCCTCTCTTCTGCTAATTTAACCAATGGAGTCCTAGGATCAGTTATTGCAACAAAGTGACGGCCTTGATCCTCATCTATTTGCCTAACTTTCTCCCAAAAATACCGGAACAATGAAATAGTCTCAATTGTTGTCCCTGATTTGCTAGACACTAAAAAAAGAGTTCTTGGCAGATCAATTTTATCTTCAACAATTCTAATAGCCGAAGGATGTGTGCTATCAAGGACTATAAGCTCTGGATATCCAGTTTTGTTTCCAAAAATATTCTTGTAGACTTCTGGAGCTAAACTTGACCCTCCCATTCCAAGCAGGACTACATATTTGAATCCTTCAGATCTTATTTCCTTAGCAAAAGAGGTAAATTCATCTAGTTGATCATGCATGGTTTCAGGAAGAGAAAGCCAACCCAATCTGTCGGTTATTTCTGGAATCGGTTTTGAAGACCATAGAGTATAGTCTTTTTCCCAAATTCTTCTTATGAAGTTATTCTTTCTTAGATTATCTATCTTCTTAGTAACTCGAGATTGGTATTCGCCTAATCTTGGAATTCGAATATCTGCTTTACCTATTAGTATCGATTTCTGTTTCTCTTCCAAAGTAGAGATCAATTCATCATATGATTTAGAAAAAGCATCCACTCCATCTTTTTGTAATTTTTCAGTAATTTTTTCCAGGTTAACTCCTAACTCAGCCAGTTTCTTGATAGAACGATCAGCCTTATCCTGTCCCTCCTCCAAGGTAAATTCTACTCGACCATGATCTCGAAAAGCATTAACCACTGTAGGGGGCATAGTATTGACCGTATGAGGGCCGATTAATTCTTCCACATACAATACATCTGAATATGTTGGATTCTTTGTACTTGTACTTGCCCAAAGTACACGTTGAACGTGTGCACCAGCTTTGGCTAATACCTCCCATTCTTCCCCATTAAAAATTTCTTTAAAACGCTTAAAGGCCATTTTAGCATTGGATATAGCAATTTTTCCTTTTAA
>JAOZGV010000189.1 GCA_026015225.1 Candidatus Bathyarchaeota archaeon | reverse complement strand
AAAAAACCTAGTGGCTCTTGATAAGATATTGAAGAATTAAAAACTCTTTGAAATTCATTCAGAGTCTGCTGATTTCAATAGATGTCTAACTTCTCTGATGAATCTTGATTTTTCTGAAGAAGATCCTATTAAATGAAGTTGATCCATGGCTCTAGTTAAAGAAACATAGAATAATCTTCTTTCTTCTTCTAAATCAGCCTTATATTTTGGAAAACTATATTCCCGAAGATAAGTTACGAAAACTACCTTAAATTCTAAACCTTTCGATTTATGGATAGTTAAAATATTAACTGCATCCTCATCTTTTGAAGAAAAATCTACATTCGAGACAGACCTTACATATTGAATGAAAGCTGTTGCTGAATTATCTTCCGAATTTTCTTCAAACTCGCGGATAATATCTGCGAAACTTGAGGAAATATGATGTTTTTTTGCCTTGTTTAACGCTTCAGTATAACACCTATATGCGGAAATATCTGGTTTCATATCAGCAATTTTTTCCATTACTCTGATAATAGAGTCTGTAGATGTATTCCTAAGGATACGGTCCATCTCTTTTGGTGTTTTAACTGGAATTCCAGCTTTTTTTAAATCATGCATAGCCTTACTTTGTTGTTCTCCAGTTTTTGTGAGTATTGCAATTTCATTAAATCTATATTTCTTTTCTTTTTTTCTTTTTTATGCCTTGTAATATCGTTACCATCAGTTGAATTCATATATACTTACCAATATCATTAGATTTCAATAAAATTTTAACATGTACTAATTAAAAATTAAGATTATAGAATAATAATAAAATATCGAAACTAGAAACAAATAATGAAAACGCACGTGTAGACCAATTGATTCTTGTCACATAAATCAGGAAGTAAATTTTCTAGTAAATTCCATGAAACATTTTCTTAAAATTTTAAAAAGAAATTGCAACATATATTTCTGATATTGTGGGACGTAATCGTCTCATAAGTGATAGAAATTTGAAAAATTAACCTGGTAGAAATCAAAGATAGGATTTTTATTGTATGGTTCCGGGTGAGTATCCGAAGACATATCAATACTTTTTAATCTCAAACGTAAAATATCCATATGAAAGAGCATGTTATTAGAGCGCTTGCATTGATACTGGTATTCTTTTCTTACTTTGCGTGGAGGTTAAATATGATTGGGTTTGATAATCTTGTTGTATATCCGTTTATATTGGCCGCCGTCTTCGCTCTAGGAATAATCATTAAGAAATATTGTATGGAACCACATAATGATAAAAAGAGGAAACAGGACAGAGTGGTTTTCGTTATGATTTTGATTCTGTTCATGGTGGCAGTTCTAATAAGAATATTATTCTTGAGCTGATCGTCAATCCCTCGATTTTTCGATAGCGCACTGACTACGTAAGAGCTTCTGAGAAAGATCGATGATGAAAAGCAAAACTGGAAAATTTTTATAGTCTAGATAAACTCATTTTACTCTGTTTGTATCTGTTTTAGCGACCTGGAAGCGATTGCAGATGAATTGAATCCTTTAACTATCAGCCATACCGCAAATATCATTTCCTGCAAGGCAATCGGAAGGGTAAAAAAAAGTTCCAATAGCAATTCCGAAAATCCGGTTAACATATCAAACATGATCAGCACAGAACCTGTTAAAAGTAATACAGCAGCAAAGAATCCCCACCCAGATATAAATCTTGGAACCAATCTTGAAGTATATAATAAATAATAGGCTATCAGGGCACCTATTGGAAAAAGGAAAGAAACGGACATCATAAAAGCCCACTCATTTATTGATTTTATCCCAATCCCCAAAATTTCGAAAGATGAGGAATTCATCCCACTTCCATCGATGTAATTTTGGCTGATATTAACGAGTGACAAACTGCCAATCATAACAATAATGAGAAAACCTGCTTCAAGAAACCTAAAACCAGCATACCCCAAAGCTAATGCTTCATGATGTTTCTTTAATACAGGAAACAAAAACACAGGAATAAGAATTATTGCGCAAACACCTATGAGTTCAATCAGCATGCCAAGCATTACTTTCATTCTGCTTGGATGAGCGATTTCTAAATAATCTGGAGAATTTATTGTTGGCTCGTAAATAGATTGTCCTATCATGAAAAAAGTGGTTGCGATTATAAACAATATCCCTACAATTATTGCGGTCTTTCTGTTCGAATCCATTTTTTTCACCTGAATGATTTTTTTTACGCTTAACTAGTTTTTA
>JAOZGV010000183.1 GCA_026015225.1 Candidatus Bathyarchaeota archaeon | reverse complement strand
TAGCTTTGATGAAAAAACTATATTTATTGGAGCATGTGCACTCCAAGGCCATGGATTGACAATAACATCAGGATTCTGTAATCCTTGAACAGCAAGAGCGGCAGACCATACTACTATATGATAAATCAGTTCAAATCCGCTTGCCATCGCTCCAAACCATGCAAAGATGTATATAAGTTTTCGAAAATCCGGTAGCATTTCAGTAAATCTTTTTAAATTTCCAGGGGAGTTTAGTGCAAAAGTAAACCATAAAAAGAAAGAAAACATAAAAATTGTAATTGGCTTCAAATAAAGTCCTGGAAGAATAATAACCTCCGCAAGGACCATATTATCACCAACTACATAAGGCGGTGATGATTTTATAGCATATGTGACCACTATTAGGATTGCAGTAACTCCGAAAATCCATGCAAAAAATGAGTATATATAACCCTTGAACGTCTTTATCTTAGGAAAAACTACTATTGCTATTAAAATTACTGCACTAACAAACATGACATAAGCTGGGGTTGGAGTAAAAATAAGAATGATGCTGCATACAGCAAGAATAGTTATAATATAAGTTAAATCATCCAACTTCAAAATTTTATTACCTTCATAATTTTCTCTATTAATTCATTTTTTTGTAAAGCATATTATAAAATAATGGTTTATTACAGTTAAGAGAGGTTTTTAAGAATTAAATTTTTTTCGTATTTGGTTTTTTCCAAATAAGCTCTTAAATAACTAAATTAGACATGAATTTATTCTTAATTTTGAAATATTGTTAAATAGTTATTTATCAAATCTTAGGTCAAGATAATAAACAAGGGGAAGATAAAAACAAATGATAGAAGTACGCGCGCTAATGGACTTAATTGTCGATCATCAAAATAATAATGTGTAATTGATGGAACTTTCCTTGATAGAAAAATTGTAGAAGCAGAACTTGTCGGATCAGATCCTTTTAGTGATCAAAATAGATCCAGCTCAAACTGAATTAATAATTTAAATAATTAAATCAAAGCAAATCTTTTATTGGTTCGGGATTTAGCTAATTAATCCAAAATCAATAATAAAATATATGTAAATCAGATTCACAATAAGAATATGTTATTCTAAAGAAGGAAAATATTACTAATGCGAAAAAGCGCTATAATAATAATTGCTGTATTATTCGTCATAATTATAAGTCCTTACCCTAAAATCCTAAATTTCCAAAACGCGAATGCGCAAATATCAGAGGAATACTTAAGATTATATGCCCATAGCAGATATGGTAGTAGACCTTTTGGAAATAACATATTGAGTACGGCTCCGCCGTATGGTATACTGAAATCATCCATAATAGATGAGGGAATTAGTTTTAATTTATACCCGCCATTAACGAGTAACTTAAGTGTTAGCGGGACTTTAAATTGCAGGCTTTGGCTGAAATCGAATATTCCAGAGATCATTGGCATTAATATTTCTTTATATGAAGTTAAATCGGAAAATACATCTATAAGTGTTTCTGGAGCAATTATGAATATTCCTGCAAAGGAATCCTTGAGTGAATTTGTTTTTGGAATTCCAATAAATCATAATTTTTCTAAAGATTCAACGATTGGATTATTTATTAAAAAATTAGAAAGCAATAACTCATTGACATTATTCTGGGATGATAAAAGCGCACCAACTATGATTGCTTTACCTATCGCAAGTTATACTTATTTTAGTGAGATATTGATTAAATGTCTAGACTCACAAAATTCTTCACTTTCCTATGCAAATGTAACGATACTCAAAGATGATTTAAAATATTGGACCGGTTTTACAGATTCAACAGGATTCTTAGTTGCTTTATTGCCTTTTACAGAGGTAGATCAGGTTTATGAAATAAAGACTTATTGGGAAAATACTCTTGTTAATTCAACCTCTATTGATGTAAATAAGACGGCACTTATCCAATTGAGATGCGATGTTTACAATTTGAATATTAAAATTTTAGATTTATTCTCTCAACCAATGAATAGTACGACAGTTAATCTGTTAAACAACTCTGAAACAATACTTGAAAGAAGAACGGATTCAAATGGGACTGTCATTTTTAGCCAACAACCATCTGGAAATTATACTGTAACCATTAATTATATCATCAAATTTTTAATTTTTTCAATAAGAAATTATGAGGACAATGAAATAAGTTTGGTAGGAAATGAAACTAAAATATTTAAAACAAATTATACTCCGGAATCTTTTCTAAACTTAATTGCTATGTTTCTCGTATTAATGCCAATATTATTTTTTGGAATTCTAAGAGTTAAAAGAAAAAGTCGAATCTATAAAATTCCATTTGATTATTTCAATACTCTTGTTAACGGAGGCATTCCATCCTCTAATGCAATAATGATTGAAGGTAATCCAGGTTCTGGGAAAACAGTATTACTCAAACACCTGATGAATTCAAGTATGACTGAGGGAAGGCCCAGCGTATTTATTACAAATCTAGACTTTCCATCAAAAATAAAAGAAAGTTTTAATGAATTTGGTTTTAAAAATGATTTTAACGACGATAACAAAATTAAATTCATTGACTGTTATTCTGAAACCGCTGGTAAAAAGTCTGAAGAAAAATATAGTATATCTTCTATTGGTGATTTAACGACTTTAGGAATAAAGATTTCCTCTTGTTTAGAAGAGCTTGGAAAAGGCACCGATATCTTTTTTGACTCATTAACTCCCCTTTTCCCTATTCTGAAATCAGATTTTATCATTAACTTTGTACATGCGATGAGTGCGAAAATTAAAGGAATTGAAGGAAGATTCTATTTTACAATAAGTACCGGTATAGAAAAAGAAATTCTTGCAAAGCTAGAAAGCGCTTCTGATTGTGTAATAGAAACACAAGTTTTTGAAGAAAAAGAATATTATAAAAGAAAACTTAGGCTTAAAAAGCTACGAAAAAAACATATTGAGAACTGGATAGATTTTACAATAGAAGATAAAAAAGGAATAATTTTTCTGTTGCCAAAAAAACCTAAGAAAGAAAAAAATTAGAAAACTCTGTCTTTAGGGTATACTTCTATCCCCTTATTTGTTATCTGATAGGGTCTAAGTTGAGCATCATGTTCTATTCCACGCATTTTTTCTATTTGAATTGCTTTTATTATTGACCCCTCATGCGTTATCGTATGCAATAATATTACTCCTTGAGAGAGAAATTCCTCGATTTGAAAATCTCTGTCTAACATACTTGTTCTAAGTTCCGTAGTTACACAAGAAGTGCAGCCACTTTCAACCAACGCATCAAAAAAAAGTAATTTAGCGCGCCTCTCTTTACTGCGCTTTTCGTACCTAAGCATAAGTGGCGTTATGGGATCAACTGCTATTCTTTGAATATCCTCCTCCTCAATTATTCTATTGATAGTTTTAATCAAACTATTAAGAGTCAGCTCTGGGACTCTTAGAAAATCCAGGCCACTCAATCTACTCTCATCATTCTTATATACTCTTCTAAAAACTCGGATAGGTGTAGCATCTAGGAAGATGAGTTTCCCCTCTTCCTCCATCTGATCGAGATTCCATCCAAAAGTACTAAAATTCTCTTTGACCTGTTCAGGTTTTTCATCCATAGTTATATATAATCCTCTTTCTCCCTGAAGGGCACCAGTATGAAGAAATTGCATTATTAGAGTAGTTTTTCCAGAACCCGGACTCCCAACTACCAGAATACATTTACCTTTAGGAAGTCCTCCTCCTAATAATTCGTCCAATCCTTTAATCCCAGTTAATGTCCTTTCC
>JAOZGV010000175.1 GCA_026015225.1 Candidatus Bathyarchaeota archaeon | reverse complement strand
ATATTTCTTGCAGGAATTGTTTTAATTCATCATCTATCTGCATTGTATGTCATATTAATAATTTTTATTTTGATTTTTACTTTCTCCTGGTCCGAAAAAAAATATGTGAAAAAGCTATCAATCATCTTCTTGGTTTTTCTTTTTTCTTTTTTACTAACAAGTTTTTGGGCAACTCCTTTCCTGGTCACTGCACCAACACATATTGCTAGTAATCCTTTTTATAATAGGACGATCGAATTCCCCTACATAAGATTAAGTTATTTCTTAGATAATTTATTGACTCGTGAGATTGGTCTAGCACATTTCAGTATTGCAATAGCTTCGCTTATACTCATTCATAATAAAATTTTTAATTTAAAAAAGAAAATAGGAAAAATTGTAGTGTTTATGATTCCATTGCTTGCAGGAATGAGTATTTTTGAATGGGCAGAAAAATATAACCATAATACTCTAAACGTTTTTAGCCAAAGTCTGATAGCATTTTCGTTTATCTTGATTCTTTCAATCATACTCATAGAGTCGAAGAAAAGATTGTTAAATGCAAGCAGGTCTTTTTTTATTATTTGGTTTATTTTTTTCTTATGGCTTGGTCTCGGTTACTTTGCATTTCCTCTAGCTAGATTGCCGGGACTGGCACCAATCTGGAGAAGTTTAGATATTTTCAGATTTTGGTTATATCTTGTGATTCCTTCATCAATTTTAGGAGGAATTGTGCTTAATCATATTCTATCAAAAAGGAAAAATATTTACAAAATAATTATTGCACTGATAATATTATTAATGATAAGTGGTGCATTTATTAAATCGGGTTATTCATTAACTCAACAGATTAATGCTCAATTACCCTACAATACTTCAAACAGCGAGATACCTTCTGAATTAATCGATTATTTTAGATCAAAGGAGGATGAAGGTAGAATATTAGCTATTAGATGCCCATTATGGATTTATGTATTACCACATTATACAGATAAATCCCTTATCGATGGATGGTATCCCCAAGAGAAATTATTACCTACATTACTCAATATTAACGATTATAGGATAAATGATTTGGAAACATCGGAAAATAGAACTGATATATGGCGTTCATTGATTCAGAAACACAACTCATTGGGAATTAGATGGATAATGATCGGTAATATTAATCAGTCTTTAACGTTCGAATTAATGAATTCTTCGGATTTCAGTAAAGATCTTGAAGTTTATTATAAGGATTGGAAAATAATTGTATTCGAGGCCAATGATAAAATTGAGATTGCAGAAACGATACCAAAAAACACATCAGATTATACCGAATATTCTAGAATCGCACCTGATCATATAAAGATTGAACTTAAAAATCTCAAAGATGATGGATTATTAATTATCAAGGAAGCACAATATCATACATGGGCGGCTACCTCAGAAGGGAGAGAATTGATAGTAGAAAGATCAAATCTTAATGAGATTGAAGAGGGATTTATTAAAATTGCCATTCAAAAGGATACAATCTCAATCAATCTTTTTCAAAAAACTGAAAAAAATTATTTTGTTTATATCTCAATTTTTTCATTTCTTATAACATTGGCTTTATTAATAATTCCTTGTAGAAAATTCCAAAATTTAAAATTCTTAAGGTAGAGGTTTCAATATGTTGAAGGATTCTCTTGGAATTCGCATTGCATTTATTTTTGCAGGAGGCTTTCTATTATATGAGGGTTTTCAGAACTGGCTCAGAGGAGATATAATCACAAATAAAGAAGTTGTGATATTTTGTTTATTTTCCTATATGCTGGCTTTTTTGATGCTTTTTCTTTCAACCCTTGATGAGAAAATAATTCGAAGGTCGGAGTTATTAATTCCAATTTCTCTTATCTTCTCTTCCGTATTTAGTATTTATGTAATTTCAGAGATATTTTATAAAGGAGTTTATAGGACAGATACGATGGCACTGACTCATTATGCAGCCAATATATGGAATTTTCCTTCTTGGAATCCCTACCCTTTTGATCTTCAAGAAGCCCTTAGGATATTTTCAGTGGACATAGATTATATAACATTCACATTAGACGGAAATCTAATAACCAATCTAAACTATCCAGCATTACACATACTGATTTATTCCCCATTCGCATTTCTTGGATTGCAAGATATGCGCTGGGTAACTTTTCTGTTCGAAATTGGTTCTATTATTTATATATATACAAAAGCTCCTAAGAATTTACGGGCATTAATGCTTATTCCATTGTTTGCTGGTTCTGATTTAGCCATAAACTTCACAGCAGGCTGTTTAACGGATTTCTTGTGGGTGCTTCCTTTATTAATAGTAATTTTTGAATTTAAAAACGATTATATTTCGGGCGCTTTTTATGGACTGGCTTGCGCAATTAAGCAAATTCCCTGGATATTCGCGCCTTTTCTATTAATAAGTAAATGGAAGGATTCTGAGAAAGAGGAAAATTTAAGGAAAAAGATATTCAGGATAATGACATTCTGTCTGATGTCCATTATATTCTTTATAGTTCCTAATATGCATTTCATGTACAAAGATTTCAATTCATGGTACGCAGGGATATCCCAACCTATTTTTGGAAATTTATTGGTAATAAGTCAAGGTTTATCCATGATTACTCAAACAGGCATGATTCCATTACCAATGGAATTTTATACAATATGCACAGTAGTGATTTTTATTGCTTTGGTAATTAATTATTTTGTGTACTATGATAAGATAAAACATGCTATGTGGATGTTTCCAGCAATCATACTTTGGTTTTCATATAGAGGGCTTCAGAATTATTTTATATACTGGATTCCACTGCTAGTAGCTTCCATCATAATGATATATAAACCAACAAGAAATTGAATCATCAATTCATCACTGGTATCTTTAAGAAAATAAATTTTTAAATTTTCATAAACAAATGTCATTATTCCTAAATTAAGAAGTATTATTCTCAATTAGTGGAAGTCTTGATATGAGCGAGATAAAAAATTTTTTTAAACCTTCTTCTGTAGCAGTAGTTGGTGCATCCTCACAAGAAGGAAAAGTAGGAAATGTGATATTGAATAACATCCTTTATGGATCCAAAGAAAACAAACAGAAAAATGTTTTTGAAGGGTTCAAAGGGAGGATCTACCCAATCAATCCGAAAACTAATGAAATTTCTGGTCTCAAGAGTTATTCATCCTTAGCTGACGTCCCTTCAAAAATTGAATTGGCCATCATATGTGTTCCTCCAAAAGCTGTGAAACAAGTCATTCAAGATTGTGGAAGAAAAGAAATTAAATCGGTAGTCATCATTACGGCAGGATTTTCTGAGGCAGGAGAAGAAGGAAAGAGATTGGAGGAGGAGTTAATTGCAGAAGCAAGAAAGTACGGAGTGAGGATAATCGGACCTAATTGCCTCGGTATTATGAGTATTTTTAGCAATCTTAATGCAACTTTTGGAGATTCGATACCAAATAGGGGACCTATTTCATTCGTTTCTCAGAGCGGGGCGCTATGCACATCAATAATTAATTATTCATTCGAAGAATATTTGGGATTTTCTAATTTCATCAGCATTGGTGATAAATCTGATGTCGATGATGCTGATCTTTTACAATATTTTCATAAGGATGAAAAAACAAAATGTATTATGCTTTATATTGAGTCATTAAAAAATGCAAGACAATTCTATGAAATAGCGAAAAGAGTGGTAAGAGATAAACCAGTTGTCGCTATTAAGTCAGGATATACAGAAGAGGGTGTAAAAGCTACGTCTTCTCATACTGGTAGCATTGCAGGCTCTGATATCGCTTATGATGCTGCATTTAAACAAGCAGGAGTATTTAGAGCCAGAACTTTGAGCCAACTTTTTGATGCTTCTCGTGCACTTGCTTATCAACCTGTTCCAAAAGGGGAAAACATAGCTATTCTCACAAATGCAGGGGGACCAGGAGTTCTAGCGGCGGATACTGCTTATTCGCTTGGATTGAAACTATCCAAATTAAAAAATGATACAGTAACGAAATTAAACGATTGTTGCCCTTCAAATTGGAGTCGAAGGAATCCAGTTGACATAATAGGTGATGCTACAGCACAACGCTATGAAACTGCATTAGATATTATTATGAATGCTAACGAAGTAGACGGTGTTGTAATATTACTATCTCCTGTTGCAACAGCCAACACAATGAATATTGCTGAACGTATTGTAGATATTCAAAAACAAGTAAAAAAACCCATAACCGTATCCTTCGTAGGCATGATTGCCCATGAATCAGAAAATTATCTTGATAGGAATGGAATACCTGAGATTGAATACCCTGAAAGGGCTGTATTTGCTATGTATGCTCTTATTGAGAGAATGCGATTCTTACATAAAGAGGGATTAATATGAATTTTGATAACACTACAAATGAATTATTGACTAATGCAACAAATCAAAAAATAAAAGTTCTTTCTTTAGATGATTCGAGAAAAATTATGATACAAGCAGGTATTCCATTTAATCGTTATGCTCTAGCAAGATCGCAAAACGAAGCAACCAATATAGCAAAGGAAATTGGATTTCCAGTTGTTATGAAGATAGTGTCACCTCAGATAATACATAAAACTGATGTAGATGGAGTTAAAATAAACATTAATTCAGAGATAGAGGTAAAAAGTAACTATATTCAGATGATAAATAGAGTAAGAGAAGTTACGCCAGTGTGTGAAATCAAAGGAATTTCAATTGAGGAGATGGTCAAGGGTCCTGAATTCATAATAGGGACCGTTAAAGATTCACAGTTCGGTCCAATGATCATGTTCGGTGTAGGCGGAATATTTGTTGAGGTTTATAAAGATGTGACTTTCAGATTAATACCGATATCAGAAACTGATGCAAAAGATATGTTGAATGAGTTACGTGGTAAAGAATTATTGAATGGTATAAGAGGAATGCCAAAGGGCGATCCTAACGAACTAGCGGATATTTTAATTAGAGTTTCAAAACTCATGGAGAGATATAAGCAAATTAAGGAGATAGACATCAATCCTCTGATATTAACAGTAGGTGGTGCAAAAGCAGTTGATGCTCGCATAATCTTAGAATGATGTTCAAAATACAATCAAAGTTTTTATAAAAAAAACGAGATGTTATTTGTTAATATAGTTTTTTAAATAGTAAAATAATTTCTTTATCTCTTAGATACTTTATATAATAATGAAGGGATTAAAAAAACTAATATTTCT
>JAOZGV010000173.1 GCA_026015225.1 Candidatus Bathyarchaeota archaeon | reverse complement strand
AAAAATTTTGGAGTGCTTAATTATAAAGAAATTTGTAGCAAAATAGATAAGGGATATGATAATTTAGAAATTCAATTTGTAGATCCCCGAAAAATATTAGGTTCAAATCATATTTATTTTGCAACTTTGAATGCTCTTAAAGCTTTTAAGAATGAAAAAAATATATCAAAAAGTTTGTCAATCGAGATTCTTCTCTATATTTCTGGACAAAAACAAATTGAAGTGGCCATACGCCTATTTGGTCTGCAAAAAAAGAATAGAAATTTAATACTTATAGCAGTAGGGGAAAAAAAAGAAGATCTAAAAAGATTCGAGCAAAATGTAAAAAAATCACTAAATGTGGAATTAAACAACTCAATTATTGAATCATATTCCAAAAAAAAGTATGATAATATTAAGCGTGTTTTTAATATTTCCACTCTAGAAATAGAAACTATAAAAAGAAAAAGTGATGATTCGAAGGATATATTGGAAAAATTGATAGTCGAACGTATGGCGTTTTTATATGCTGGAATAGAGAAATAGTGTAAATTCTATAGAGTTCTTTTTGATCTTTCAACTGAAAGGATGCTACTTGGTTTTATTAAGGATATTCCTGTGGCATCTCCTATAATCTCAATTAATAGTATTAAATCTGGATTCTTTAAATTAACTTTGTTATTTATCTCTGGAGCTATCTTTTCAATTAAGTTAATTGAAGAAATATTAGTGCTTCTTTTTCTTATTGAAATCTTGTATTTCTGATCATTATTTATCTCTTCGGCTACATTCAAAGCAGTCTGCTTAATATTTTCTATAGAAGTTGAAATAATTCTTTGGATCGGAACAATTTTCAATATATATTTGAATTCCCAGGGTTTTTCCCTTATCATTTTTCTTAATTGATCGACTACTTCTATTGGATTAAGTGATGTGTTTGCAACAATTAATCCTGATATATTTGTTATATCGATCCTAGCAGTTTTATCCCCAATATCGCATAACAAATACCATAATTCTGAACAAGCTTTTCTTTCATTTCTTCTCGAAGTTGATATTAATAAATTAAAATCATCAAGCAATACAATTTACACCAATGAAGTCACTTTATGTAGCCTTTCCTCTTCCAACGCACCTTTCCTTAAAATCGAAACTCTATTATGATTTAAACGAACGACTGTTGATTCCTTTTTTAATGTAGTTAGACCTCCATTTAGAACAATATCTACATACTTGCCTATTTGTTTATATGCCTCATTCCCTGTCAATGAAATTTTTCTTTTGCTAAGATTTGCGCTTGTACCGATTAACAACCCCCCGCTCAGTTTTATCAATTTAAGCGCGATCTGGTTATTAGGTATTCTAACTCCCACGTTTTTTAGTCCAGAGGTTACCAAATCAGGTAAAATTTCTTTTTTGCGTAAAATTAGAGTTAGAGGGCCAGGCCAGAATTCTTCCATTATTTTTTTTGCAAAATCATTTATATATGCGATTTTCTTCACACGTTCAATATCAGATGCTAAAATAGGTAATGGATTATTTTCTCTTTTTTTAATAGTAATTATTTTATAAACAGCATGTTGATTGAAGGGGTCCCCACCAAGCCCATATACTGTATCAGTAGGGTAGATTACTATGCCTCCCCTCTTAACAATCTCTGCGGCTTTTTGGATGTTTTCTTCATTCGCTTCAACTAGCAACCTTATCGACACCTTTGATAATACATTCAATAATTTTTTAATTCCAATGATCATAAAGAGCTAAAAGAAATTAATATGCTCTTTGCAGAAAAATTCTTGAGAATTGGGATATTAGAGTTGCCAAAAGCTTTAAATTAAGTTATATTCCTTTTCTAAAACCTGTTTGATTGAAACCCATCTATTAAAAAATCCCAAATCATTCAAAAATACAATTGAGATCCACTTTTATTGATATTATTGATGCGAGGAATCTAAAATAGATATTAACATTAAATTTCTAGGAGCCTGTAGAGAAGTCGGTCGGTCAGCGATAGCTATAGAATATGATGAGAAGCAAATACTTCTAGATTATGGTGTAATGTTAAATCACGAGATAGGATTTCCTGTTCACATCCCTCCAAAGGAATTAGATGCGGTTTTTCTCTCTCACGCACATCTTGATCACAGTGGATTACTTCCCCTTTTCTATTTACGAGAGAAGCTTCCCCTTTACAGTGTTGAACCCACTTTTGATTTTGTAGAAGTTTTGATCGAAGATTTCTTGAGACTGAGTGGATATTATTTACCTTATGAATATCTTGATTTGCAAGCGATGATGAAGCATTGTATTCCTGTGCCTTATAAAAAGGAAATTCAAGTGGGCCCAGCTAAAATTGAATTTTTGAATGCAGGCCACATTCCTGGGAGCTCTCAAATTCTTATCGAGATAAATGGAAAAAGAATTCTTTATACTGGAGATTTTAATCCCGTTGCTACTAGGTTAATTGAAGGCGCAGATCAAGAATATGGAGATATTGACGCACTTATAACAGAATCAACTTATGCTAACGAAAAACATCCAAAAAGAGCAAATGTCGAAAAAGAGTTTGTTTCAAAAGCAACGGAGATTGTTGAAGATGGTGGAGTTGTTTTAGTACCCGCTTTTGGAATAGGCAGATCGCAAGAAGTTATCTCAATTCTATCAGCTAATAATTTCAAATACCCAGTTTTTGTTGATGGTATGGCCTTAAGTGGTATAGAGATATTATTAAGGCATCCTGAATCCTTAAAGGCACCCGATCTTTTTAAAAAGGCGGTAAAAAATGCAACATGGATAAAAAAATGGCCTGATAGAAGAAGAGCAGTTAGAACTCCATCAGTGATAGTCTCTCCCGCAGGGATGCTAAAAGGAGGAGCTGCTGTTTTTTATATGGACTCAATTGCTAAGAAAAAAAATAATGCTGTTTTTCTAGTTAGTTTTCAAATACCAGGAACTCCAGGTAGTATTTTACTTGCAAAGAAGATGTTCTCAGTTCGGGGAAAAATAAGAAAGGTTGAGGCGTCTGTTGAGAAATTTGATTTTACTTCTCATGGAGGTATTAATGAACATAAAAGCATATTAACTGATTTGGGAGATAAAACCAAAGTGTTTGCTATACACGGAGAAGAGAAGAGTTGCAGACAGCTAGTCTCTGCTTCAAAAAAATTAAAATTAAGGGCAGTAGCGCCTAAAGCAGGTGAAGTATATACGATATAGATATGGATAACGTATTTTTTAATGAATAATAGGAATGTTTCCATACTCTTTAAATATGCCAAGACGTAATGCAGAATTGTGTAGTTTACTGGTATGAAGTCAAAATTCAAAATATTAAATTACTATGCTATTATCAAGGAGTCATTAATTAATGACGATAAATTTCAACATTAAGAAAATCAATTTAAAAAATTGCACTCTATTAACTGGATTCCATGGAATAGGAGAAACTGGCTATATTTCTATATCCTACTTAGTGAATGCATTAAATGCAAAAAGGATTGGATTTATAGAAGTTGATCATCCGCCCCCCTTCATAAATACTGCTGAAAAGGGAATTGTAACACCATTTGAAATCTATAAAAACAAAAATTTGATTTTGGTTAAACTTGAGTTCTCTCCACACAGTTCCGAAGAAGTTGAATTTACAAAGGGATTAGCTAATTGGACAATTAAAGAAAAATTCAAAGATGCAATCCTTATAGGCGGATTAGATTCGAACTTTCAACAGGGAAAAGAGGCTTTCAAAATAGTTCCAACCACTTCTTATCTCACGAAAGCAAAAAAATTTGATGCGTCTATTCTAGAACCTGATTTACTTGTCTATGGGCCACTTGCTATTTTATTAGGTGAATTTGAAATACGTAACTTTCCTGCAGTTGCTGTGCTTCCGTATGCTTCTTCTCTAATTGCCGATCCTGGAGCATCTGCTACTGCAATAAGGAATATTTGCAAAGTTCTAAATATTAAAGTCAGTGTTGATGACCTTGAAAAAGATGCTGAAAATAT
>JAOZGV010000171.1 GCA_026015225.1 Candidatus Bathyarchaeota archaeon | reverse complement strand
CGGAGTGGTTTTCTAAAAAGATCTTGCCATTATCTGTGTCTTTAGATATCCTTGGATCAAGAGGAATCTCAGTTAAAAATGGAACATTTAGATCATTCGATATCTTCTTTCCTCCTCCACTTTGGAAAACATCGATCTTATTACTGCATTCAGGGCATACAAGACCGCTCATGTTTTCAACAATGCCTATTACTTCAGATTTAAGTTGACGAACAAATGTCACTGCCTTTTTTACAACAATCTGGGATACATCTGAAGGAATAGTGACGATAATAACACCATCAATGTCTGGAATGAACTGCATGATACTAAGTGCTTCATCCCCAGTTCCAGGGGGCAGGTCAATAATAAGATAATCTAACGATCCCCACATAACATCAGAGAGAAATTGTCTTATTACCATTGATTTCATAGGACCGCGCCAAATTACGGGCGTCTCATCAGATTGCAAAAGGAAATCCATTGATATGATTCTTATACCATTTGGACCTATAACTGGTGCAATACCCAGTGGACTCGCCTTCAATTCTTTTTTCCTTGCGCCTAAAATTTTTGGGATGCTTGGACCGGTAATGTCTGCATCCAATATACCTATCGAGGATTTCCTATTTTTGGATGCAAGAGCAACTGCAAGATTTGCGGCTACCGTGCTTTTTCCAACTCCTCCTTTGCCACTCAATATCACAATTTTGTGTTTTATCTTATCCATCCATGATTTTATGCGTTTCTCTTGCTCATCTATTTCTTTCTTTCGTTTATCAAAGTCTGTGCCAAACATAAAGATCATCAGTTTATTGTTTATTAAAATAGAAAATTTTATGTTCTAACTGTCAATCAGCGGTTTCAAATAAGATTTTTGGATTGGGCATACACCTCGCATCTGGTCGCGCGCACCAATAAGAAATCATAGTTATAATAAATATCTTAAATAATTATATTATTACAATTTTTAGTTAGAATCACTTACAAAAATTTAGGGGGAATAAAAAATAACTGGAGCATTTGCTGCTTTTAAGAAACGCGCTTATCTATTAATTGAGGTTGAACCTGGAACTGAAGGGGGGGTTATTAGAAGGCTGGAAAAATTGGAGAACATTACAAATGTTGATTTTGTACATGGAGAATTCGACATTGTATGCGTCCTAGAAGGATCATACACAGAGATAGACGATACAATTATCGCTTCAAGAAAAATATCAAACATAAGAAAAACGACTACATTAACCGCGTTTGATACACACCTGGAGTAAAATATTTCTAAAGAATTATTCTTTCTTTCGAGCAATTCTGAAAGTAGATTAGAATTATACTACATTAGATTTTGGTAAGGTAATCTCGATTTGGCAAGTCTTTTAGATCCTTTAAATGTAAAAAACTTAACTCTAAGAAATCGAATTGTAATGCCACCAATGCATACGGGTCTAGCCTCAATCAATGGAGAAGTAACAAATGAGATGATTGAACATTATGTGGAACGCTCAGTAAATTTAGGACTTCTAATTGTCGAACACAGCTACATATCGATCGATGGAAAATATAGTGCTAGACAATTGGGCAGTCATGATGATAAATTAATATCTGGATTGGAGAAACTCACAACTAGCGTACATGAAGTAAACACACCTATTGTACTACAAATAAATCATTTGGGAGCTAAACCCAGTAAAGATCTTATTGGAATCGATCCCATCTCTCCTTCAGCAATTGGAGATATAAGAGAGATCCGGATTCAAGAGATGGACCGCATAGTTGAGAATTATGCTTTGGCCGCAGACCGAGCAATTAAAGCTGGCTTCGATGGGATTGAAATTCATGGAGCCCATGGTTATCTATTGAATCAATTCTATTCACCCTTAACGAACAGAAGAAAAGACAAGTATGGTGGATCATTAGATAATCGAACAAAGTTTCCTCTGGAAGTAGTAAATAGAGTAAGAGAAAAAATTAGAGATAAATTACTTCTTTATCGGTTAGGTTCGGTGGATCTTGATAAAAAAGGCACTCAAATCGATGATTCTAAACAATTTGCTAAAAGGTTAGAGGAAGCTGGAGTGAATATTCTGGATGTATCTGGCGGCATATGTGGACACATACCTCCTGAATTCCAAGGGAGACAGGGTTTCTTTATACCACAAGCTGAAAGTATAAAAAAAGTTATAAAAATTCCCGTCATTGGAGTTGGTGGAATCAAGGAATCCTTGTTTGCTGATATGCTGATAAGAAATGAGAAGGTGGATCTTGTTGCCATTGGGAGAGAGTTAATAAAAGATCCGGACTGGTCTTTGAAGGCCATTAGATCTATATCAAATTGAGATAAAAATATTTGATATCTATTTCTTAACATTATTGTATGGAATTAGAAGATTATTTTAGATGTAGGAAAATAAATATTTGGGAAGAGAAATTCGCCATAGCAAAATCGAAAAAACCTTTGCCAAGATCATTTGCAATCACACAAGATAAAACCGAGATTACAGCCGTTATTGATCAATCAAAGCTTAAAGAAGAAGATGCAATTGAAATGGAGAAAGACTGGAAACTACTTACATTCGATATGACAATACCTTTCGAGTTGACAGGTTTCTTATAAAAAATTACAAAAGCTCTGGCTAATTAAAAAATCAATATCTTTGTAATATCCGGGCATTCAACAGATCATATATTAGTTAAAGAAAAGAATCTAACAAAGATTAAAAAGAAATTGGAAACTTTAGGATTTAATATTCAAGCATAGTACTAACTTATCGATAAGTGATCGTAAATTTTTATAAACTATTTGTCAAAAAAAAATTGGTTTTATAATCTATATGAATAGCCTTAAATAGACTCAAAGCTTAATTTTTATTTTAGTTATTTTGCAGTCTCGATTTGTTGAGTTTGAATTCCCCATATAAAATCATAATTTTATCTTCATTTTAGAAAGTGTGGAGGTGAAAGGGATTGGAGAATCTTGAATGCAACTTCTGTAACCATAAGTGGAAGCATGAAGGAGAAGAACATTATTATACAAACTGTCCAAATTGTGGATATAAAGTAAGAGTAGGAGCTTAAGTTATTAATTATAGTTAAATTCCCCCTATTTTCAGGGATAAACCCAACTTATCATTTAGTTCATATGCCGAATCTTCAACCCAACATAATCTTTAAAAGATAGTTTCTAAAAATTTTC
>JAOZGV010000126.1 GCA_026015225.1 Candidatus Bathyarchaeota archaeon | reverse complement strand
AGTAAGGTCAATCCAACGAATACTGTTGAATAGCTAAAAAAGAAGTAACTTATAGAATCTGCAATCCAAACAACAAAGAAAAATACTAACAAAGCAAGTTGAATCGTATCGCAATTGGGATGTTCAGAGCCCAAACCTATATATTTTGAAATCTTGGCCACCCGATTTAATATTTATTCATGGATATTAAATTAATAATATTTTATATTATTTCAAGGCGAAAGAAAAAACACTATAGAAACACTATTAAATTCAACACATCATAGCAAAATGCTTACTCAACTTTCTTAGGTAGCGACAGGGATGAATAAACAATTTTGGGTAATTTGTATAACCCATATGTTCATAGAGGTATATTTTCTTACTCAAGTTGCGCTCATACCTATATTCATACAGGAATTTCAGCTTTCTATTCTCCAAGCTTCTCTTGTGGCTTCTATTCCTAGCCTCACCCAACTTCTCATGAATATTCCACTTGGTCCATTGGTGGATAGAGTTAATGCGAAACACTTTTTATTTGCAGGCATGCTGATCGAAGGATCCTCGGCTCTTTTCCTCAGTCAAACAAACAGCTTCTGGATGTTGGTTTTAGGCGTCTCTGTTATGAGAATTTCAAGCCCCATTTACCATATTTCAGGCTTAAGCTTTTTGAGCAGATCTAATAACGTTCAAAAAATGAGTAGAACAATGGGCTTCCATAACAGCTTTGGAAGTCTGGGCTCAGCTATCGGAGTGATCTCTCTTGCATTTTTCCTATCGACTCTAGGTTGGAGATGGATCTACTTATTTTGGGCAATACCCGTTCTCAGTTGGGGGTTCATTATATTAAATTTTTTCCAATTTAAAACTGAAAAATTAAGAGCCCCCACTAAAGGAAGGAATCCATCAAGGTTGAGACTAGTCTTTTTCGCAGGATTTGTAACTTTCTTAATTGTTGTTGGCTTAAGAGAGATGGGAAGTAATGGAATATTGACGTTTATGACTACTTATCTTGAGACGGCAAGGGGCCTCCATGAAGTTACTGCGACATTGATCTTTGGACTAGGACCTCTCATGGGGATAGTGGGTTCTTTGAGCGGGGGCTATTTGGGAGAAAGAGTGGGTGCGAAGAAAGCTCTTAGCTTAATTATCCTCGGATGTGCGATTTCATTAGTTATTCTAATGTCATCATCACATCTTTTCTTACTTACCCTCATATATCTTATTTTTACAACGCTAAGCTATAGCGCATACGTTCCTATGAATACGATGATTGCAGAAATAACGCCATCCACAGAAAGAGGAACCGGTTTTAGCGCTTACTTCTTTACAGAAGGTCTTGTTATTTCAATTACGCCAATTATTTTAGCTTGGGTCATAGGTTTAACTGAGGTCTGGTATATCTTTCCATTTAGCATTATTTTTTTAATCAGTAGTTTAGCTATATTACAATTTATCAGATATCCAAGAATTACACGTCGTGAGCACTAGGTTATCTTCACTATCGAAAAATTGATCTTTTTCAACGTTAATTGTTAATAGACTAAGCAAAAAACTAAATATATTGACTTATTTTAATTCATCCAATACACTATTAGCCAATCATACCTACTTTTCTGGGTTCAAATTTGGATGCCCGCACCAAGTATATCACGACGACGACGAATAAGAAAATTATAAAAAGTAATTGGAGACCACTAGTCTTAGTGGTTGAAATGAAAGAATATGAGATTCTCTTTGATACAGGTAATTGTAAAAAACTTGTAGCAAAAATAAATAATATGGCAAAGAATGGATGGGAGGCTAAATCAATAGGTGCTCTAGGTGCTCCCACAGGCATTAGTGGTGTTTACGTTTTAATGGAACATGAAGTTAGCTAGCTTATTACGAGTGCACACACTAGGGAAACCGACGACGAATACTAAATATTGCGCGCGCACCAAGGTACCCTCTCTCTCTCATTAAGCTTCCCTTCTTTAGTTAGAACCTCATCTACACCAATATAAATCTCAAATTCATATAACATATGCTTCAGTCTTGTTTGTTACTCAGGTATATCAAAAGTATAAAAACGCGTAGATAAATGGGCACATTATTTATCTTTATGTGTACGCACCAAGATACCGGGGATATATGATAGGATAGTGGTTTTGAGACTCACGTGGATCAGATATAAAATGATTTTTGGTTTTAAAAAACTAGAAAATGGAAAAAATTTCGAATTTAGAAAAAAAATTAGATGAAAAAGGGAAAAAGAGTATAGAAAAAATTTTCCGATTCCTGTAAGAAAAAAAAATTAGTATCGGCTAATACCTCCGAAAAATCTAAAAAGTGGGAAAGGAAGAAAAATGAACTCTTCGCTTTTATTTTATTGTTTTTCGTATGCTTCCGTGGCTCTCTAAACTCATATTTCAGCTTGGAGTAATGGCAACGTAAATCCCCTAATGCCTTAGCTTCTTCTTCTGTGAAGAACCTGCCAATTTCGTATTGTTGGTTTTTTAATTCATCAATGGTTTCAATAACCCGTCTGAACTCTCTAGCTGATTCTAGAACACATTCAAGACCCTTTAAGTATCTGGTCTCATGAGATTCTTGGAATTTTTCAGATAATTCAATTAGAATTTTCCTTGCTTCTTTTACCGAACCTTTTATAATAAGATTAAATAGCTGGGATGAAGCCTCTTTTTTAATACTAGAGTAATCTAGCCCCATGATAATTTACATCACTCTCTGTTACTTACTCTCTTGAGAGATTTCATTATTAAAAATATTGGTTATATAATAAAAACTGTATATACAGTCACTATGGCATGTGACATAATGCGAGCGTAGCGAGCATATAGCCAGATAAAGAGAGAGCACACCAAGATACCCTCTCTCTCAAAGAAACGCAAACTCACACTCGACTCATAGACGTAATCGGATAGAGGAAGATAGGAAGGGGTGATGGATTGAATAAGCACCAGAATTTGCTTGTGAGAAATAATCTTTTAAGTCAAATCGATTATAACTAAAAGTAAGACTTTTTACCAGTCTTACTGATCGAGTGTATTCTCTTGAAGCATAATAGGCATATGGCAGTATTTCTGGCAATCCTTCTATTGAGCTTATCCCTAGCGTACGTGCTGGCCGAGGTTCAACAAACATTAATCTGGTCTAGAACATGGGACTCGGGATATGATGATCATGCTTACGGTGTGGCTGTAGGCTCGGATATATACGTAGCTGGTTATAACTATTCTGAACTTACTGCAGATGCTTTCCTCTTGAAATATGATCCAGATGGGAATTTCAAGTGGTCAAGAAAATGGGACTCAGGAGATGATGATCTTACACGAGGCGTGGCTGTAGGCTCGGATATATATGTAGCTGGTTATAACGGTGACTACCCTTATGATGCTTTCCTTTTGAAATACGATTCAGACGGGAATCTCAAGTGGTCGAGAAAATGGGACTCGGGAGATGATGATTATGCTTTCGGTGTGGCTGTAGGCTCGGATATATACGTAGCTGGTTATAACAGTACTGGAACCACCACAAATGCTTTCCTTTTGAAATATGATACAGAGGGAATTTTTAAGTGGTCGAGAAAATGGGACTCGGGAGATGATGATTATGCTTTCGGTGTGGCTGTAGGCTCGGATATATACGTAACTGGTTATAACTATTCTGTAACTACCTCAGATGCTTTCCTTTTGAAATTCGATTCAGACGGGAATCTCAAGTGGTCTAGGATATGGGACTCAGGAGATGATGATGAGGCAAAAAGCGTGGCGGTAGGCTCGGATATATACGTAGCTGGTGATACTAGATATGGAGCCAATCCAGACAATAGCTTCCTCTTGAAATTTGATTCAGATGGAAATCTTTTATGGGAAAGATTCTGGGACTCAGGAGATGATGATGAGGCGCATAGCGTGGCGGTAGGCTCGGATATATACGTAGCTGGCTATAACAGATCTGGGCTCACCAGTGATGCTTTCCTTTTGAAATATGATCCGGATGGAAATCTTAAGTGGTCGAGGACATGGGACTCGGGATATATAGATCGTGCCTCCGGGGTGGCCGTAGGCTCGGACATATATGTTGCGGGTTATACTAGATATGGAGCCAATCCAGACAATAGCTTCCTCTTGAGGTATTCCGATACTCCTCCAGTTGGGGGATACTATACGCATATAAACAAGATCGCGATTCTAGCGCATTACCTAGCCTTAATCGGCCTTATCGCAGTCTTTTCAACGATTCTTGTCGTAAGGAAATGGCGTAAGGCCTAAGCAGTCTTTTTTTAATTATTTGTAACTTTTCTAATATTTTCTTCCTTTATCTCCTTCCTATTCTTCCTTTAGATAATTACCTCATGAGATGAGTTGGAGTTACGTATATTGTGTGTGCGCCCATTAATTCCTCTAACCCCTTCTAGTATCAACCGTATTAGCGAAATGTATGTGTGTGCGCACCAAGTATATCACACACACACTAAATAACAATACTAATACCCAAATAACCCCAAATACTAATACCCTATCCTAAAAATACTCTAATACTAAAAATACTCTACATCTAAAAATGTCCTATTCCTAAAAATACTAACACTCATGCTCACCTGCCCCTACTAGTACTCGGTATGAGGGTGAGGGTGCTAAATATGCTAAATTGGGCTTAATTGAGTATGAAAAGAGTATGAGAATGAGGGTGAGGATGAAGAGGTAGGTGAGAGTAGGGGTGAAAGGTGTATTTAGGATGGGGTGAATTGCGCGCGCTATCAAGTTGATCGATTGACCTAAATATTTGGATTCGATAGAGTATGCTGGTGATAATTGTTGGGCGAGGTATACAAACCTGAAGACATCATCCATAGAAAAGAAAGAGGAATCCCAGATCTGGGGCCTGAAATCCCCTCTAAGCCTGCCACGCCGACTGGCCTGGGTGACTTGGTCCGAGAGGTTAGAGAGCTCAGGGCCGAGGTGGAGAAAATAAAAGGGGCACTCAAGGCTAAAGGCATACTAGTTTAATGATACCAAGAATTGGACTCTAATTTCGGGTTGATGCGCGAGCTACGCTCTATACATCTAACAAAATTATGCAGTTTCTAAACGCGCGCGCGCTACTATCCAGAATACTTAGGGCTATTCGATTCTAATTTTCAGTATATGTTTCGATTGAGATTTGTGCATTATGTATTGGCGCTGGCTAATTCTTCTCAAAGTGCGCGCTAGCACCGAATAAGTAATAACGAATGAGAGTTCACGAAGCCCATCGAAAAATTCAGCAAGTTGAGTGAAGTATAATAGCAACCTTTCTTCCCTCATCTTTTAGCTCGTTATACTTTTCGATGGCCTCTGGAGTCTTTAAGACGATTACGTTAGAATTTGATTCCAGAATCTTTTCGTCAATATTCACCATATCCTCATATCCTGTTCCGATTATGAGAGTAATGTCGTAATCTTGTCTCAGGCTCCCTATATACTCGTTCACTTCATTAAATGAAACGAAGTGAGATTTTTCTCTTATTTGTGGGATACCTTCAGGCCCAATCTTTAAATCAAAATATGGAATGGGTATCGCACTATAAACAGTGTATCCAAAACCATGGTATCCAAACTTTCCTATTGGATTTTGGATTATCCAAATAATAAAAACAAAAACAACAAATCCGAAAATCAAAACTTTTCTATTAGCCTTAACATTCATTTTTTCTCGTCAGAAGTTTTACTTTAGTTATTGTTCTTAATAGCTTATTTCCCGCGCATTCTAAAAAAGCGCGCGCGCTAAATGTATCAATATACTAAAAAGATGGAAAGATGGAATTAGTCTTTACGCCATCTTCTAATGGCAAAGATCGTTGATACAGCTCCGATGAGTCCGACTAATGCAATGTAAGGAATTAAAATTATGAGTTTTTCTGTAGGTGCATAGATGCCACCAACAGGATTTGTTTCTGGGACTATTACTACATCGATGGGATAATATATTAGAGGGGTATGAATTATTGTAGTTACAGTACCATCTGGAGTGACTTTCACTAACCCATAATCCCCTGCAACCACGGGAACGATGTAGTTTCCTGAACCGTCAATTGCTACACTATTGGGACTAGAGAGACCGCTGGCTATCAAGGTTACAGTACCATCTGGAGTAACTTTCGATAACTCATCGCTATGCCACTCAGTAACGATATAGTTTCCTGAACCGTCAATTGCTAAGCCATTGGGACCAGAGAGGCCGCCGGTTATCAGGGTTACAGTACCATCTGGCTCAACTTTCGATAACTCACCGCTAGTATACTCGGTGACGATGTAGTTTCCAAAACCGTCAATAGCTACGCTAGAGGGAGTAGATAGACCGCTTGCTATCAGTGTCACAGTACCATCTGGAGTAACTTTCGATAACTCGCCGCTAGACGCCTCAGTAACGATATAGTTTCCTGAACCGTCAATTGCTAAGCCACTGGGACCAGATAGACCGCTGGCTATCAGTGTCACAGTACCATCTGGAGTAACTTTCGATAACTCACCGTTCCATTCGATGACGATATAGTAACCGGCAGATTTTTGTGCACTAATATTTACAATGATTGAGAGAGCTAAAACAATAGTTAATAAAATCGGAATAAATATTCTTAATTTCTTCAAATTTGAATCCACCATTTAAGAATAATAGTATATATCATACCTTTCATCATTTTATTTAAAATTGATATTTCTCATACAAATTCGATTAAAACTTGGAGCATGCGCTAATTTGATTATTAATTGGTTTGAATTTGTCGGATTTATTCAATTTTCTCGATTCTTGATAGGTATTCACTAAGGATCACTCTGATAGTTTCAGGTATCGAGTCTAGATAACGTCTTCCTTTATCTTCTTCCGTCATGAGATGAGATGCGTTACGTTATTCTGTGTGTGTGCGTACCAATATACCCGACGACGACGAGATAAAAAATAACTAAAACGTTACTTTTTTTGATACTTTTGTCACCTTTAATTGAAATTCAAGAGTTCATCATAAGATAACGCGCGCCATAATCTAAGTTATAATCTTGGATTCTCCCTCTGTTTTGCTAACTCTGAAAATTTGATCCGCAAAACTCTCTAACTCTTTTTCGTGGGAAACTATGATTATTTGAGGACAGTAAAGTTCATCAAGAATCTCTCTGACTCTGGAGAGTTGTTCCTTGCTCAAACCGTCAGTAGGCTCATCCAATATTAAGAGGTTTGATTTCATGCCTGTCGATACTTTACGCACAACATCATTTAGAGCAACACGATATGCAAATGCTATACTTGTCTTTTCCCCACCGCTCAAATAGTAGAGATCCTGCTCATATCCATCTTGCTCAATGATCGGAGTGAAATCTTCATCAATTCTTGCCTCTTTACTTGGATCTTCTACAAGCATATTGAACCATTTCTGAAAATTTTGATTTAGATCCTGGTTTATGTTCATCATAACATGTTTTTCGATCGTATCTAAGGTTTTAATGAAGAAATCTTCTAGCCAGATATAAAAATCGTTCAATGATGTTGCTTTTCTTCTCTGCCCTTCTTTTTTATTAACTTGTTCTTTGTATTCTAGGATCTCTTTTTTTAGATCTGCAATTCTTGTCTTTG
Source organism: Candidatus Bathyarchaeota archaeon (assembly GCA_026015225.1). Lineage (GTDB taxonomy): Archaea > Thermoproteota > Bathyarchaeia > 40CM-2-53-6 > RBG-13-38-9 > JAOZGV01. The sequence continues at coordinate 9,521 of JAOZGV010000126.1, read as the reverse complement.
CTTTTATTATTTGGTCTCTTACCCGTTTAATTTGGGCTTCGAACTTTTGTATTTCTGCTTCGATTTTTCGTACATTCTCTGAAATCCTATCAAGTTTAATTTTTTCTTCTTTTGTACTTTCTAGCCTTTTCTCAGATTCAGTTATCTCATTTTTCAGGATACTTATCCGATCTTTACCTGATTTCACTTCTTCCTCATTATTTTTAATTTGTTCTTTGTAAATCCCCAATCTTTCTGATACACGATCATATTGTTGTATTTTTTTTAGAATTTTTTTTAATTCTTCCAATCTTTTTGTGCAGTTTTCTACTCTCGATGAGGTTTCATTCATCTCGCTAATTTTTGATTCGATTTTTTGTTTGAAAAACTGTGGATCAATTTCTCTATCGCACGTCGGACATCTCTTCTTCTCCTCAACTGATTTATAATCAGATAACTTCGCTTTTATCTCAGTTTCAATCTTTCTGAGCTGTTTCTCTTCTTTCTCAATTTCTTCTATCTCAAAATTCAATTCGGATTCTGTTTTTTCAGTAGGTTTCTTCACCGCATCTAGTTCTTTTATCTTCATGGTTAATTCGTCAATCTTTTTTTTATAGGAATTGATCTTTTCTCCTATCTCGATCTGTTGTTGGTTTTTCTCTTCAATACTCTTGGCTAACAGTGGCAAACCTCCGATTATCTTGCTTAAATTGATCTTCTCTTCACGAAGTTTCTCAAGTCTTTCCTTTACAACATCGAATTCATTTTCTAAGCGATTCTCCTCTTTATCTGATTTATCATGTTGAGCGATCTCTTGCTCTACCTCGCTTTTCTTTTCATCTATCTTTTTTTTGATTTCTTCAAGGTCACTCGCAGCTGATTCAAGTTCTTTTATTCTGATGTTTATCGCTCTAGCTGCTTTTGTAGCATTCTCAGATGCGATCTTGTAGTCTTCTATTCCAAATGCTTTCCTTAGAGTCTGCAATCTCAAATCGGGTCTCAAGAACAGAATTGTTTTCATCTCTTCTTGTGGTGTGAAAACTGCATAGCGATAAATTATACTTTGAGCTTTTGGATTAATTGGTTCGTTAAAATTTAGAATGTTAAGTATTCTCTCTTTCATCTCAGTAGGTGAAAGATGAAAGACTCCCTTTTCTGTTCTAAGTAAACCTTGGGATTGGTTAACAGAATTGCCTTTTCTGATCAAGGTACGTACTATCTTGAATTTTTTCTCATCTATTTCGAAATTCAGCTCGACTTTACCTTCTGATTCTCCAGCCCTTAGCAACGAAATGCCTTTCTCTGGACCCAATCCAAATAGTCCAAATTCAATTGCCATCAATATTGTTGATTTTCCTGAGCCTATATCTCCCTCGAATAGAGTTGTACCAGATGGAAAATTGATTACTGCATTTTTATAGCTTCTTATATTCTGTAATAGCAAGCTATCAATAATCAATAAAAAGTATCCCCTAGTTGCAAGGTCTCTATTGCTTGTTTTGTTACTCTTTTTTCGTAATCCTTTTTAGATTCGGTCAGTTTCTGCTCTTGTCTTAAGATTCTTAGCAACTCGACTGCATTCTTAGCTCCCCTATCACCTTTCAGGAAATCATTTTGAATTTTGATTTTTCCAAGATTCTCTTTTAAAAGTCTAATCTCAATGCTGCTTATATCTTCATCCATTACTTTAATTGCTTTAAACTCTTTTGAAGTAAGACCAAAACGATTCAGATGAACGTGGCTCGCTCCTCTATCGATAAGATCTCTTTTCATATTAGAGAAATTAATGTCCGAAGTCTTACCACCTGAGAGTTCGCCTTTTACCCTTAAGACAACAATTTTATCATTTACATTTATATTATCGAGTTTCTCTTTAAGCTCTCTTTGAGCTTGCAAGGCATTCTTAAAAGAAACATTATACTCAAAATAAATTCCTTCGAATGGTTTTATTTCAACAAAGTCCACACTTTCGATTTTTTCATCAAAACTTACTATATAGAATCCTCTTTGTTCTCCTTTAGCTGCGAACTCGAGATCTCGACCAAATCCAACACCTAAAGGTCCTGGAAATACTACACTATCATACCCCGGCAGCGTATTCACAGATCTATCATGAACATGACCGCCAGCATAATAGTTAAAATCCTTAGGTAGATATGAGATAGGAATGCTCTCTATCTGACTGAGGAATTTTGGCTTCAGCTCAGTAAGTCCGCTATGAAAAGCAAATATCTTAAAGCCTTCTTCATTCTCAAGGTTTTCTCTGTCTAGTATCTCGTAATATTTGCGTTCAAGTCCAATCTTTCTTGCAGAAATACCAACAAGTTTTACCCCTGTTTTCGGATCGTTGAAAAAATCGAGTTTTAATTTGCCTTCTATAACTTCACCTTTTACGATCTTCTTTATCACGCCAGCCGTATCGATTATGTCTATTACGGTCGTTCCGGTAGGAGTGTAATCATGACTCCCATATATCACATAAATAGGTATTCCTAGATCCTGTAATTTTCTCATGCTCTTTAGAGCTTCTCTGACTATTCCAAGATCTGGAATTCCTACATGAAATAAATCCCCACATATAAGAATGAAATCCACAGACTCAGAGATACACACGTCTATAGCTTTTTTAAAACAATCTAACTGAAGCTTTTGAAGAATTGGCTCTCTAAAAGCCCCTAAATGTACATCTGACATGTGTGCAAATTTATGCAACTACCAATTACTCCTCAAAGACTATATTTCCATTCTCCTCATGATCAAAATTTGCTTTGTTTACGAGGTCTTCAAAGAGTGGAATGTGTATCGGAACAGCGAATCTTGTAAAGATACTGCTAACTATAGCTTCACCTTTATCCAAACTGGCTATATTTCTCTCATCTTTAGCTAAGTCCTGAGCCGCGCTCTCAATGATAGCATGCCTTTCGGTGGCCATTTCGTTTCCAAGAATTATTTTTGTATTTAAATTTGTGAGGATCGTTCTTGGAATTACACTAGTTAATTGTGTAATTGCGACCAGACCGACTCTGAATTTTCTGCCTTCTCTTGCAATTCTACTAAAAATGTTCTCTCCTGATGTCGAGAGCCTATCGCTTCCTAGAACCCTAGGAGCTTCTTCAATAACGATGCTAACCACAGGTCTTTCAGAAAGTATACCTTTTGATTTATATTCTTGATACTTTGAGAATACTTTACTGGCTACTATGCTTCCGATCAAAAGTTCTGCTTCGTCGCCTATATTTGAGGTGTCAACAATCACTATCTTCCCACTTTCTAAAGCGCCTACAATATCTTCGGTTGTTGTGATGCCTGAGCTATCACTAAATACTCTACTTGCACATATTATCTCCCCTTCTTGAACAGTTATTCCGAGAATTGATCTGAATTTCCTCTGCAAAACACTAAGGGTTTTAGGATGAATGTTCTCTATCTGTTCACCAAGGATAATCTTTTCGATCCAGAGTTCTCTATATTCTCGATAATATATCGTAATGGCATCGTGTTGAGCATCAGTAAAATCGACGATCCCATCAAAGTGTCGGGGTTCAATAGATCTTAAATTGATCACTAGTGTATTGGCCCCAATCGGAGGATCTGAAGAGTAATATGACAAGTCAGTCTTTTTATCTAGATGATCTTTGAGACCTTTTGCATTCTTTCCATAATATTCATCATGTGGATCCAAGACCAATAAACCGAATTTTCTTTGCCCAAGAACACTCCATAACATTACTTTGACAAAGTTACTTTTTCCTCTGCCAGTTGTTGCTGGAATGAGAACATGATGTGTGAAGAAGTCTTCTCCATTGAGGAAGACTTCAACATCTATTATCTTCGATCCACTCCTCACTTTTCCTAGATAAACAGGATTAGATGGTTTAGTTAAGAAACCAAGATCTTCTTCTTTCAAATATTTTACCGAGGAGAAGAAATTTGGGAGAATTTTTGGGATCCTGGCAGTATTTTTGGTAACTCTTGCAACAGCTTTGACTTGAGCAAGAGTATAGTTTCTCAGTTTTGGATCGATAAAATCTAGTCCGGACCCATAACCTTCAAGCTTAATTCCTGCTGCCAGCTCTCTTACTGATTGAGGTATTTGGCTTCCATAGCATAGATCATAAACTTGAAGTATAATATAGCCACCTTCCTCATCCGTAACTAAAAGATCGCCTAGTTCTATTTTTTTCCCACTTTTCTCTCGAATAAGTATCCCTGCAACATCGCCTCCAATAACTTGTCCGGCTATATCCAGATTTTCTTCCATTAGGATCAACCAACTAATATGTTGAGTATGCTATGAGCGTCTGAAGCGTATATATGGCGGCTGAACTTTCTCCATTTACCAAGCTCGTTCATCTGAGATAAAATCATTCCCCTGTAATACTCAATTTCATCATAAGAGACTCTTGCCAATCTGTCTACGTCTATAAGACCATAAGGATATCCTGGAAATGTGGCATCTGATGAATTCTTCACCAACAAGGTCATTATCTCAACTAACTCATTGTCACTTAAGTTATAAAACTTCTCACGCTGAACCTCGTATCTAAAAATGCGTTCAGATGCTTTGTTTAATTTTAAAAAAAATATTACAACATTATGATCCACACTTTGGGATTCAGCAACAATGTAATACCACTCTCTTGAGATAGTTTTTTCTTCAGCGAGTTCATTAACCGCGCCCAATAGAGAAAGGCCGGTCGTAGTAAACAGAGAACTGGTTTTTGAAAGCCCCGTTATTACAACGCCTTTCTTTCTAGCACTCTCATAGAGACGTTCTAGATATTTTCTCTCATTTGTGAAGGCTGACTGCAGAGTTCCATCGAGAACTAAAACATCACCATATTCCATCTCATTTTCGATCAATATATTTGCGAACTGCCATTCTGCGAATCTTCTTGCTATAGAAGCAACACGTCCTATATCAGCCCTACTATTTCCATTCATGACAGTTCGATCTAAGGAATTAAAAGATAGATCCCTTTCATCTGGTATGAATTTTTCAAATTCATCTATTGCAGCTATTGCTGTAGTATCATAGTGGATCTCTTCATCTCTAAAACTCGAATGAGTGGCAGAGAAGAACTCAAATTTTCTTGGAATTTTTCCCTCAGATATTCTATTCTTTCCTGACCAGATGCCAAATGAAATCCTGTTTAACTGAAGTGAGAAGTTTGGTGCCCCGATTATCTCTTGGTTTCCACCATCAACAAAAAAGAGTTTTCTTTTAGATTCTGATTCCCTTATTAACTTGAAACCATTCCGATCTAAGGGGAATGTCTTGATGCTCTTATCACTGAAGTGGGGTTCTCCTATATTACCATCAACGATAAGGGCGTCAAGTTTTTTAATGAGTTTCTTTGTAGCTTTAAGGCTCATTCAAATTCACTCCAATGAGATGAAATCTTTTACAACATTAATTTTCAAATAAGAATACAATTTACTATTTGAATCATTAATAAGTCAATTATTCCATTTTACGAGAATTCCTAAGTTTCTAATGAGATTTCGACCGCTTTTTTTGCATGAAGACTACATGTGTCAAAAATTGGAACTGATGAGTCTTCTTTTTTGATTAATAAAGGCAATTCAGTACATCCCAGCACTATCCCTTCAGCTCCTTCATCCACTAATCCTTCAATAATCTGTTTGAGAAGTTCTTTTGATGACTCCTTGATCTTGCCTCTACATAATTCCTCGTAGATTATTTTGTTAACTTTTTCCATATCTTGCGCGTCTGGAATTATTACCTCAATTCCATGGGCGCTCTTCAATCTTTCTTTATAAAATTCTTGTTCCATCGTAAACTTCGTTCCAAGTAAGCCAACTTTTTTAATTTCCTTTGACTTGATGGCTTCGGCGGTTACATCCAATATATGTAGTACAGGAATTGTAACGCTTTCCTCAATTTGAGCGAACATTTTATGCATTGTGTTTGTGCAAATAAGAATTATTTCTGCCCCAGCTTTTTCGATCCTTTTTGCTACCTCGATCATCACATCGGTCGCGCTATCCCATCTTCCCTGACTTTGGAATTTCTCTATCTCATCAAAATCAAAACTATACATTATTATTTTAGCCGAATGGAGACCGCCCAATCTCTTGTTAGTCTCTTCATTTATAATTCGGTAGTATTCAACAGTTGACTCCCAGCTCATGCCTCCAATAAGACCGATTTTTTTCATATAATTTCAGATAAAATATTAGCACCGACATTATATTTCTTTGTTATTCCTGACAACAGCATCATTGATGGCGTGCGCATTTTGATTTTATCTCTTAATACATAACTTGTCTACTATAATAGACGAGATGACTCCGATATTAAATACCCAGACAATCCAGATCGTCGAAATCCAGAAAGGAAAGTCTCCTGATCCAGTAATAACAAAAAAAATTGTTACTAAAAAGTAGTAAAAAGCCATGCTAATACCGGAGGTTATTCGATTGTTTATTAAAGCCCTGCATAAAATCAACATCGTTAGTATTGCAACTAAGAAAGGCGTAACGATAAAGAATTGATTTATTTCAGACAATCTAAATGTTATCAAAGCAAGTGTAAAAAAGTCAAAAGATGGAAAATATCCTGTTACTAGTTTTATAATGATTGTCAACACTATCGCAGTCGCCAAGATCAATAAATATCCTAATAAACAAGTAAAAATTATCTTCTTGATCGATCTTTCCATGTCTTAATTATATCAAATTAAACTTTGATATATATCTAAAGAAACGTTTTGTCTATTGTATGGTATTATAATGAATTTTCTTGATAAGACGAGGGGTTTTATGGATGGATAAACAAAACGAAAATGTTATTTAGAGAAAAGGAAATTGAGGAATTAAAAATTAGAATGGAAAAATTAGAATCTGTGTTTTCAGAAAAAGTATTTGTTGAAGAATAGTTTTACCCCACCTATCTCCCCCTATATTTATACTATGTGAAAAAAATGAAAGAAAAAATAAAAGCATTAGAAAAAATAGTCGATGATGGAATAGCATATTATAATAAAATGATTGATCCAGAATATCGAATGTGCGCTATTAAAGCATTAAATGAATTAATAAAAATTAATCCAAAAAAGAAAGATGATTATGAAGGGGATAAAAAAATAATTATCAGATTTGCTAGACGGCGAAGAAAGAAAGCATAAAAACAAAAGTCTAACTAGAATTTCTAAATAGAATGTTAAGGAGTGCGCGCTAAAATAGGCAAAATAAAAAGCATATTGATGGCTATATCCGCTTTTTCAGGAATGGAAAGAAGAAAATTTACAGATATAAAGATTGAATGATTTTATTGATTTTTTGAATATATAGCGCACGCTTATAACTCACGCACTAATGTGCATGATGATTGACTTCATGAAAAATATAAACAGCAATTCCAAGTAGCAATGCTATTGTCCATAATGTAGTTGTAATTCTCATTCCCCAACGAATCTTAGGAGGATGTTTGAATAGAAAAGAAATACCCAATACTTGAGCCAATCCTCCAGTTAATCCATGAGTCCACATTAGTAATGGTGTAAATTCATAGAATTCCATGACGATGTTCTCTATTTCGGTTATGAAAACTCTGCCCATTACTAGGATAATGGAAATAGCATTCAGAATTACAGCAATTAACATTAAAGAACGATGCATTTTCACATTTTGTTCTTTTCTACGAACAAAGTAAATTCCACCTGATAATAAAAAAAAATATTGATAGTTGTAAAATGAAGTTAGCATCTGATATAATTCCCATAATTAAGAATTTTATAGTTTCTATTACTTAGAACTTTCGTCTGGGTCATCAAAAGGACATGTTGTAAGATTAAATGAAATGCTTGGAAAATACTTCAAACTTCGAGGTTGGGATAAAGAAGGAATACCATAGGATTGGGAGCTCCAAGAGCGGGGGATATCGATTTAAATCAAATTAACTATAACGATGATTGTTCGACGATTCTCTATTATCGATATTTAGGAGAAAATTAAAAAAATGATAAAAAATAAAGTTGGAGTTGCTGTAGCAGGCCTTGGTTTCATAGGTAGACAAACTCATGTGCCTGCATTTAAAAAAATACCAAATGCCGAGTTGATAGCTGTCATTGACATAATAGAAGACCTCGCAAAAGAGGTGGCGTCAGAGCATAACATAAAATATTATCTTGATTATAAAGAAGCTCTCAGGAATCCTGATATCGATGCTATAGTCGTAACAACACCAACACAATTCCATTTTAATATGGTTTCTGAAGCTCTAGCTAATAGCAAACATGTGTTTTGTGAAATACCACTGACTCAAGATGTAAACGAATCTAAGCAGTTAATTGAAATTGCAAATGAATCAAAAGTGATATTAATGCCCGACCTGACATTTCGTTTTACTCCAAATTATGCAAAAGCTAAAGAACTGATAGATGAGTTTGTTATAGGAAAACCAATTTCACTAAATTTCTGTGAACTCATCCCTACAAAAGATTTGGCTACCCAATGGCCATCCAACTCGTGGGCTTGGAATACAAAAAAAAGTAGCGGATACCCTGATTTTACCCTCTCAATCTTATCACTGGATCTTGTAAGATGGCTTTTTGACTCAGAGATTATTGACGCTAAATGGATGTCAAATTATGTTCCATTACCTGTTCTAAATAATTACACCGTTTATAATACCGCAGTCATCATTAGACTCTCAAATAATGCAATTGGCATTCTTCATTATAGCGCATCTATTTTGACCCAAGAAGGAACGGCCAGATTAGAGATTTTTGGTAACAACACTAGCGTTTTGAGAGCGACATGGAATAATCACATATCGCTAGTAGATGAAAAATTCCGAACTGAATGGACATTTAAAATGCGCGGTACAAAAGTTTGGGGCCATTATCAAATAGATTCTCACTTCATCGATTGCATACTCCAAGGAAAGAAACCTTTGGCGACTGTTGAGGATGCTATTAAAGCGCAAATAATAGCAGAAAAGATTAATCAGTAATAGCATAAAGCAGGTGCTTGAGTTAAATTTAGATGCTCGCACCAAGGTACCCACACACACACCAATACCCTAATACTAATACCCTACTCCTAAAAATACTCTAATACTAATACTCAAATAATGATACCCTGCTCCTCCTAAAAATACTCTAATACTAAAAATACCCTGGTACTAAAAATGTCCTAATCCTGAAAATATAACTGGTACTCATATTCACCTGCTCCTACTAGTACTTAGGATGAGGGTGCTAAATATACTAAATTAGGCTTAATTTGGTATGAAGACAGTAGGAGTATGAGGATGAGAATGAGGGCGTGGGAGTAGGTGGGAGATATACTTGGTGCGCTCTCTCTCTCGAGAAACGCGACTCCTAACGTAATCGGATAAAGGAAGAAAGGAAGGTGCTGATGGAATAAACAAGCAACAGAATTTGCTTGTGAGAAATAATCTTTTAAGCCAAATCGATTATAACTAAGAATAAGACTTTGTACTTATCTTTTTAATCGGGTGTATTCGCTTGAAGCATAATAGGCATATGGCCGTATTTCTGGCAATCCTTTTA
>JAOZGV010000107.1 GCA_026015225.1 Candidatus Bathyarchaeota archaeon | reverse complement strand
TTGCTTTTCTGTTGATGGAACCTCTAAGATTTACAGAATGTAAATTAGCTTTGATGTACAGGTTTTTCTTTAAAAAATAGATTCAGTGCATTTTCTCTAAGTATTTTTTTTGCAATCTTATTAGCTTCCTCAAACTTCATACTTCTTTCTTCAATCTTCTTTTGGAGTACAGAGGTTATATTCTGCCTTGCGATTACAGAATGCCCATAAGATCCTTCCACAAAGAGATAGTCTCCACCAAATCCCATGATCTTGTTGGAAGGAATCAAATCCAGCCACTCATAAATCACCCTTTTTGCTATCGAAGGCGATATTATATGAAGCCAACAGAGATCGACATACACATTTGGAAAATTTTTAACCAAAGCAGCGGTCTCATCCAAGAAAGGATATCCCGCATGAAAAATATCAAATTGTGCCTCTTTATACTCCACAAATAGATTCGTCAAATATAGAGGATTTGAATTGCTAACCATATTTTCGTTTCCTTCATGAATTCCGGTATGAATCTGAAGAGGAAGTTTGTATCTTATTGATAGCCTTATCAACTCATGTACCATGTAATCTTGCAGAGGTTTTGCGATCTCAAAGGAGATACTTTCAGGAAATGTTAATCTCATTCCCTCTACATCCATTCTTTTAAAACTCTGCTGCCGAAATATTTCATTGAAAGCTTTTTCAGCTTCCGAATAGGTAACTTTGTCAAAAAAGATATTTCTTCTGTATGCGATCCAGATTTTTACAGCATAGAGTTTTGAGGAAATCTTTTCAAATTCCATTTTAAAGGCATTTAGCAAATCATTAAGGGAGTGAATTGAAACGTTTAACCTCTTTGATAAAAAGTCCAAATCTGTTCTTTCAGTAACAAAAATAAAGTCCTGAAACCTGTGAACTGGTACGAATAAACTTCGATCGACTTCTATTATCTTACTAATTGGCATCGCATTCCAGAAATCATAGCCTCTAGGTTTTAGTATAGTGTCATGAAGAGCTATCTCAATTCCTGCTTTTTCTTTTAGGATCCATCTATAGAGGCCCTGTTTATTCATCTCTTCCATCTTTCTTGCTAATTCGGCAATCGTTCTTTTATCGAGTTTTTCAATTCCATACAAATCCTTGATAGCGATTAAAACTGATTTTGCATAAGCAGTGTTTTGTACGTTATTCCAAAAAAGAGAAAATATATCCCATCGATTCGATAGCGATATTTTTTCATCATTTAATTTTTGCAGTTCTTCATAACTCATGCCAGAAGAGATTAAATCAGATGATAGATATTGACTCATGAAAAGTTTGAAAGGATCGGCTTTAGACCTGATTCTATTTTTTTCTTTTTGAAGATGTTCGTGAGTATCGATCATCTTGATTTTGTTAACTTCTGTCTCGATTTTTTTAAGATCGTCATTTCTCATGAGTATCAACTTAGTTCATTTTATTTAGAAAGCCTTTCTATAAGTGATTTTTTATCGAATAATAAGTAAATGGTAGACCAAACTTATTAGTAACTAGTAATCATTAATTCCGTGAAAATAAAATGTCTAATGATTATGAAGAGCCAGATACCACCCGTCCATCTCCACCTAAATATTTGAGGTGGGTAATAGTAGCATTAGTTTTGATCTTTGTCATTTGGGCTGCAAGTGAAGCCCTTATTACTTTTTGGTTGAATCTACAAGAGTTCGGTGAGCTATTTATTCGACCCATCTACTTTTTATTATATTCTGGGCTGATCCTTTCAGCAATAGCCTTGATAAGAGTAGATGTTAAAAATCGAAGATCAGTGTTATTTTGGTTCATTCACACAATATTTAATCTATTCAAGTATAAGGGATTAGAAGAGGAATTTGATCAGAGCTATTTAAGAGAACTCAATTTTGACAAATTTAAATTATCTTGGTCAAGGTTCATAGCATGGCAGATCACAAAAGTCTTTTTAGGGATCTTTGTTTTCGGGAATATGTTTTTTGGATTGGCAGTGTTTGCAATGCAACAAGGTTGGGATCCAAATCTATCTAGTCTTTGGAAAATATTTTCTCTGCCATTCATAACTCCACCATTCGAAGGATCGTATGCCGATACAAATTTAATCCCAATGGTACCAGCTCTCACTCTACTTGTTGGACCATTCTTAGGAGCGATAGGTATTAGGTTACTTATGCTTGTAGGGATAACTAATCTGATACGAATATTCACACCAAGTTCTATTGAGCAACAGGATTTACCTAGCCCTTTTGGATGGAAAATGGCTACATTATGGACTCTACTTGGAATTGGATTTCTTTGGACTTTTCTTAATAACTTTTTCACCACTTTCATCAATTATAATACAAGATACATGATTTTTAGTTTGGCTCTCATTGGAATTGTATTTCTTTTCTTAGCAGCATGGGATAGAATAAAAAATTCAAATAAAGAAAGAAATTTCTTTTCTCAACGACGCATTGGAATAAGAATTATGCCAATAATATTGATTGGACTGGTTATTTTCTCGGCAATGACCATAAACAATAGTATAGCCGACGCAAAAAAAGTTGAGTGGTTGGGTCCTTATACGGCTCAACAGATAGCGGTAAATAGATATTTTGCAGAACTTGAACAGGTAAAGGAGGAACCTTATAATTTTAGTATTTCACCCGTTTCTGAGAGTACAATAAGTTCCTATACCAAAGATAATGAGGAGCTTTTATCTGCTGTTAGACTTTGGGATTGGAGTGCGAGTTACTCAAAATTAAAACCTGAAATTGGCTTGATCCCATATGTGGATTATCAAGATTCAGACATAATCAGATTTGAAAACAAACTATACTGGGCAGCTTCAATGAAGCCACTCTTACCCGATACAGTTAGGGGCGAAGATAGATGGTATGCTCAACACCTAGTTTATACTCATGTTCCAAATGGCTTTTACTTACTTGATGCTCAAGGAGGCATAGTTGAAGACACTGGCAAATACTTCGATCAGAGAAAAATATACTATGGTGAAGGGGGGCTTTTTGAAGATACCTGGGCATCTTATCCGATGAATCGTGAAAATAGCGATGAATTGGAAGGGTATTTCTACGATGGCAACGGTGGCATCGATGTCCCTCCACCTATAAGTTGGATTTACGAATTCAATTTCTTCTTGGCTTTCAGAGATCAACAGGTCCATGTAATGAGGTATAGAGACATATATGATCGCATGAGTTTGCTTTTTCCTTATTTTGAATATGATTTCGGTGGAAAATACATTGATGCATATCCAGTTACAGATGGTCCAAATACCTATTATGTCATGCCTTTGATATTTCAAATGGAAGCGTGGAATGTCCCTTGGGGCGATGGTAATAACATTATGAGGCTTGTTGGATTCGCTATAATCGATATTTATCAAGGAGATATCAAACTTCTCATCACAGGAGAGGATTATTTTAGCGAGCTTTTCAAATCTGTTTACAGTGAATATGTAACCACAGAAGTCCCCGATTGGTTAGAAAAGCAACTCAGATATCCTCAGGAACTATTTGAGTGGCGGGTTGGGATGTATAATTATTATCATGTAAAAGATCCATCGACTTTTATCGTTGCTAAGGAATTTTTCGAAGTGCCTGAGGGATTGACAACATATTATATATTCTCAAAACCTTCAGGATTTGAGGAAATGGAGTATATAGGGCTTCTATCCTTAGAGCTCAGAGGTGCAAGAGGAAGAAATCTTGCGGGATATATGGTTGTTAGAAACGATGTCCCGTATGTGGGAGATATGATTTTTTATGAGGTACCTTTAGAATCAACAACGAAACTTCTGGGCCCCACAGGAACTAAAGAAGCATTAGAAAAAAATTCTGAATTCGCGCAATTGAAAACTCTTCTTCGAGAACCACGTCTAGGAGACAATATCCTATACAGAATAGGTGATCTCGATGTATACTTTATTCCGGTATATACTGCAGGACATGGAGGAGTGGTGACTGAGATGGGTATTATTGCTTGTGTCGGAGCAACTTTCACAGGAGATTACAATGTAGGGCTTGGCAGGAATGCAGAAGAAGCTTTTGAAGATTATTTAGCGCAGTTGGCAGGAATATCAGAAGTTGTAGAGCCACCACCAGGAGAGGCAGAAACAATTGAGGATCTTATCAAACAAGCGAGAGCTCATCTAGAAGCCTACAAAGATCTTTGGGCTCAAGGAAAATATCAAGAAGCTGGAAAAGAGCTTGAGAAATTCTTAGAACTATGGGAAAAGATATATGAGTTGACGGCCTAATTTAGGGGAGAAGTCATTGAATTCTGTAAAAAGAAAGACAGACGATCTCTTCTCTTTTCTAACAACAGTCTTTGGGATCACTGTCATCGGCATCGTGGTAACATTACTCGTAAGACTACAAAGAGGATTTTTCGGCCTTATCCTTTCAGGAATTGCGGTAGTGCTACTTGCTTATTGGCTCAAAGAGTTAAGAGTATTTTTGAAAAATAAACCTAACATTTTTGGGGCTTCTTCAATTAAAATATCCTGGAATAAAGATGCATCTTCAGTTCAGGAGAAAAAGGATGATTCATGGTCATACGATATTTTTGATGATGCTGATGAGAAAGTTTTAGTCGCGAGGGTGCCAGGACCCGAAGAAAGAATAAAGGTAAGATCAAAGAAGAATAAACTTCAGATTTTCGGTGGACAAGGATTCTCAAAGGTTTTGATAATGCCAGATAATATTGAAATCAATAGTTTTTCATTTAAAAACGGAGTACTACTTGTTAGGTTTAGCAACGAAATAAAGGAAATAGAAAAACTACAAAAATATAGAAATAATAATTAACTTCACAAGATTATTGCAAAAAACCACTTGATTTTATAGCCGTCATGGATCTAACTTTTTTCAAAAGAAATTAAATTAATTAAATGCTTACAAATTTTTTACTCGTTTAAATAAGAATGGAGGTTTCTAAAGATTTTATTATCTCCATTGTTTGCAAGTTTAATTATAATTTTAATTCATTTCATTGGAAAGCTTCTCGCTGAGAAAATTGAGAAATTTCATGTGGAGCTACTAAGTTTCGGAGCAGGCTTAATGATTGGAACGTTCTTTCTTGAAATAATGCCTCACATCACTATTGGCACAAATTATCTTGGTAAATTCATCTACATATACCTTCTAATCGGATTCATAATCATCCATTTATTGGAAAAGTTTGTTTTCCAGCATGCCACAAGTGAAATTGAACTGGCAAAAGATGTTGTTCTATTTGAAGAGGTGGGATTAACAGCATATGGCCTTGTCATAGGTGTTATTATCGCTGTCTTTTTCGAAGCGTATGGAAATCTTGCTTTTCTCATGATCATTCCATTGTTTTTCAGGGCATTCGCTATATCAGCATCAACGGACCACATAGTAGAGGGTATTAAAAATAAATTCATCACAACTTTTCAATTCTTTGCCCCGATAATTGGAACTTTGTCAGGATTGTTTTTAATTCCGAATAAAGTATTTTTATTTTCAATCTTGTCTGTTGTAACTGGATTCATTCTATACGTTGTTGTAAGGGATTTTATTCCTATAGGAAAAGGGGGTAAGCCAATTTATTTCCTTGCGGGCACCATTATTACGATAGCCATTACTTTATTTTTCGAGTCTAATTAACCTCATTATATAATCGAATCATTAGATCATTAACTGAAACGTATTTTATGTTTCAAAGGAAATAAATTATAATCGATTAAGCGCATATATATGATCGCCAAATTGGAGTGTCCTTGATTTGAAAAATTACGACTTGATAACCATTGGAACCGGGTCTGCCATGGGCATTGTAGATGCCATGCTCAGACAGAATCCAAACTTAAAAGTAGCTTTGATTGATAAGGACGAACCCGGGGGAATATGCTTGACAAAAGGCTGCATACCATCGAAGTTACTATTATATCCTGCTGAATTGATAAGGACAACAGAAAAGGGAGAAGAGCTGGGCATAGATATCGATATTAATAATGTAGATTTTGCAAAAATAATGGATAGAATGAGAGAAATTATTTATACGGATATTGATTCTATTAGAGAGAGTCTATCTAGTTCTAAAAACGTTGATTATTATCCAACTATTGCCGAATTTATTTCACCTTACACTTTGAGGGTGGGTGAGGAAACTCTCAGATCAAATATGATAATACTGTGCACCGGATCAGCGCCCATGATACCTCAAATAAAGGGATTAGAGGATGTGGGCTACCATACAAGCGATTCTATTCTAAAGATAAGTCAACTGCCAAAAAGCATTGCAATTATTGGAGGAGGTTTTATTGCTGCGGAATACGGTCATTTCTTTTCTGCGATGGGATCAAAAGTCACAATAATTGGCAGGAATCCACAATTTCTTCCTTATGAGGAACCCGAGGTATCGATGCTGGCCAAGAGAGATTTGGAGAAACATATTACGATAATTACAAATCATGAGGTGCAAATGGCCACAAAAGATACAAAAGAAAAGAAGCTTGTAGCTGTTAACATGAAAAATGGAAGGAAGAAAGAGGTAATTGTTGATGAAATCCTAGTAGCAACAGGAAGAGGATCAAACTCAGATATTCTTTATCCAGAGAAAGCTGGAATAAAAACCGATGAAAAGGGTTGGATAGAAGTCAATGAATATTTAGAAACTTCTCAACCAAACGTATGGGCACTTGGAGATGCGAATGGTAAATTCCCTTTCAAACATGTGGCAAATTACGAGTCTATGATCGTATATTATAATGCCGTACTAAAAAGGAGAGAGAAAGTTGATTATCATGCTATACCCCATGCAGTTTTTACTTATCCTGAAATCGCAAGTGTGGGTCTCAAAGAGAAAGATGCGATAGAAAAGTATGGTACAAATAATGTATTAATTGGAATACAAAGGTATCAAGATACTGCTAAGGGAGAAGCTATGGCTGTAAAGGATTACTTTGTAAAAATTATTGTTGAAAAAAAAACAATGAAAATCTTAGGATCTCACATAATTGGACCTTATGCCTCTATTCTTATTCAAGAAATTATTAATCTTATGTATACACCAAATCAAAAAGCTGATCCCATAATCAATGGGATGCACATCCATCCAGCATTGAATGAAGTTGTAGAAAGGGCTTTCCGAAACCTAATGCCACCAGATCAGTACCATCATTTACTTGAGCATAGTTACAAACTTGAATTTGTATCAATAGAAAGCAGAGAAGAAACCCAAACTTGTCCTCAATGTGGGAGAGAGATACCGTTAGGTGTTGCTTTCTGCGATAGCTGCGGTAGTAAAATGTAAGTAAGCGCGCGCTATATCAGTAGATCGCAAAGTAACGTGTTAAATGCGTTAAAAAGTATTCAATGTGTTAAAATTTAACAGCTTAAGGGTCTTAGCAATTTAAGCACTTCGTTAAGAGGCAACGGGCAGATTAGACTTGATTTTGTTTTCGTGGTCTCCTTTTTGGTCAAAGTACTGATTTAAAATAAAGATACTAGCTGTAGCAAAAGAGAAAGCAAAAAAGATACTTATGATTCGCCAAAGGGCAGGCGAACCTAAGAAGATACTTCCAAAACCGAAACTAAAAATCCACCCTAGCCAACTCTCAATTCTTGCAACTCTAAAGTATTTTGAGTAATACATACGAACAAACTCTCTTTAGGAATTCCATTTGACTTTTAAAGCGAATTGATCTGGTTTTTGGGTCACAAGATCGCTATTTGCGTTTGCTGTTATCCAGCGCGTGCGCTTTTTCTCGCCACTTCTTTTTCCAGCTTTTCCATCCCGTCTTTACGAGGTTTTCTCTTAACCGAGGTTTTTCCGCAACCCATTCCAGAAATGTCCAGAAACGTCTTTTATCTTCCAGTCTTTCTGTTGGGACTCCCATCTCCTTGCACCATCTTATATACCCTCGTTCAACCATTTCTTGAAGTTCACCTGTGATTTCGACTTCTTCTACCCTGAATCCCCTTTCTCTCAAGTGTTTACGTATACTGGAGAGAACGTATCCTGAACATACTTTGAAATTGGTTTCCATGTCAGGTCGCATAACCTCAACAATTTCATCGGCAATCTTCACTGCGTCATCTAAATATTTTTTATTTTCGAAGTTTGGTGGCTGGAAGGATGAGATTGGGATCCTGCGTTCCATGTATCTGGGATCTGGGGGTTTAAGTGCGCCGATTACTACGCCCAATATAAGGTCTCCCCATCCAGCATCATCTATCAGAATCACATTTTCAGACATAAAGCGTTTTTTACTCCTAACTCCATGAAAGGAGTGCCTTTTCTTTCCTAGTCGTACTCTTCATCGTCGTATCCATTCTCTGTTAACGATTCTCAGCACACGCTATAAAATGAATATATTTTACGGTTTTTTAATACATATCTAAGAATTATTCTACAAGTTTGTAAAAATTTGAGGAATAATTATGAATAATATTGATGAACTATGCATTAATACTATACGTTTTTTAGCTGTAGACGCAGTTGAGAAAGCTAAATCAGGTCATCCAGGTTTACCTCTTGGAGCAGCTCCAATGGCATTTGTCTTATGGGATCGTTTTTTACGTCATAATCCAAGGAATCCCTATTGGATAAATCGTGATAGATTCATCTTATCAGCCGGACATGGTTCTGCTCTGCTGTACTCACTGTTACATCTTTACGGATATGATCTTTCTTTAAAAGAATTAATGAGATTCAGGCAATGGGAAAGTAAGACTCCAGGCCATCCAGAATACGGTTTAACTCCAGGTGTTGAGGTTACAACTGGTCCTCTTGGTCAAGGCTTTGCAATGGGGGTGGGAATGGCTATGGCTGAAAGCTTCCTATCAAATTGCTTCAATCTACCAGAATTCCCTATAATTGATCATTACACTTATGCTATTGTCTCTGATGGCGATCTTATGGAAGGAGTTAGCTCTGAAGCTGCATCTCTTGCAGCCACATTGCGCCTTGGAAAAATTATCTATCTCTATGATGACAATCATATATCGATTGAGGGAGAAACTGATATCGCTTTCACCGAGAATGTTCAAAAAAGATTTGAAGCGTATGGATGGGATGTCCTTAGAGTTCCCGATGGTAATGATGTTGAACAAATTGATGATGCAATTAGAAAGGCTCAAGCTAAAAAAAATATGCCAACGTTAATCATAGTTCGAACACATATAGGTTATGGAAGTCCAAAACAAGATACAGCCGAAGCCCATGGTGAACCTCTTGGTCATGAATCTTTGATAGAAACTAAGAAATCTTTAGGTTGGCCCATAGAACCTAGTTTCTATATTCCTGAAGAAGCAAAGATATACTTCCAACAAGCCCAAAAGAAAGGAAAAAAATTAGAGGAAGCGTGGTCTTCACTCCTAGAAGATTATAGAAACAAGGAACCTGACTTTGCCGTACAGTTCGAAAAAATGCTCAAAGGCAAACTTCCTAAGAATTGGAAAAATTTTCTGCCCTTGTTTAAAACTAAGGATGGTCCAATAGCGACACGTAACGCATCAGGTAAAATAATGAATGTTCTTAGCGAAAAACTTCATACAGTTGGTAAAACACCTCATCATTTCTTAATTGGAGGTTCTGCTGATCTTGCTCCATCGACAAAAACAATTCTCATAGGTTATGGAGACTTTGGCTATGGAAAATATTGTTCTCATAATTTACACTTTGGAGTAAGAGAGCATGCAATGGGAGCAATTGCAAATGGTCTGTCCCTCCACAGCAGCTTCATCCCCTATACAGCGACTTTCCTAATCTTTTCAGATTACATGCGACCAGCGATACGTCTTGCTGCTTTAATGAGGAATCATGTAGTCTTTATTTTTACTCATGATAGCATTGGTCTGGGAGAAGATGGACCAACTCATCAGCCGATTGAGCAATTAATGAGTCTAAGAGCCATTCCAGGTCTAACAGTCTTCAGACCTGCAGACGCCAATGAGGCATCCGTTGCCTGGGGAATTGCGATCGAGCGTAAAAGTCCTTCGGCTTTGATCTTTTCTCGTCAAAAATTACCAATTTTAGATTATGATCACTATCCAATTATAGAAGGAGTGCCCAGAGGAGCTTATATTCTTGCTGAATCGAAGTCCAGTAAACCAGACATTTTGCTCTTAGCGACTGGATCTGAAGTGCATTTAGCATTATCTTCTCGTGAAGCTCTAATAAAGAAAGGTATCGAAACAAGAGTAATTTCTATGCCTTCTTGGGAAACCTTTGACGAACAAAGTATGGAATATAAAAACAGAGTGTTGCCTCCTGATATCCCAAAAATATCGATCGAAGCTGGAGTAACGTTAGGGTGGAGTAAATATATTGGATCAAATGGGAAAGCGATAGGACTAAATAGATTTGGTGCCTCTGCTCCAGGTGAGACCGTTTTGGATAAATTAGGTTTTAATGTAAATAATGTTATGAACCAGGTTTTAGATTTGTTAAATAGATAGTTACACAAAGGGTGATAATATGAGTGCTTTAAAAGAATTATCCAATTATGGCCAAGGATTTTGGCTCGATTATATCAGACGTAGCCTTATTACTAGTGGCGAGTTAAATCGTTTGGTTGAGAAAGACGGGCTCCGTGGCATTACAAGTAATCCTACTATTTTTCAAAAAGCAATTGCCGGAAGCACAGACTATGATGATATTATTCAAGAATCTGTAAGTAAAGATCCTCATATTGAGGCAAATGATTTATTTGAGAAATTATCGATTGAAGATATTCAATTAGCAGCGGATATTTTAAGACCAGTATATGAAGAGACTGGTGGCACAGATGGTTTTGTATGTTTTGAATTATCCCCTCATCTTGCTCATGATACCGAAGGCAGCATATCTGAGGCTCACCGGTTATGGGAGAAAATTGCTCGCCCAAATTTAATGCTGAAAGTACCAGCCACATCGGAGGGCATAGCAGTCATTGAGACCCTAATTGCTGAAGGAATAAACGTTAATGTAACTTTGATGTTTTCTTTATCCCATTATGAATCAGTAGCTAAGGCTTACATACGAGGTTTAGAAC
>JAOZGV010000078.1 GCA_026015225.1 Candidatus Bathyarchaeota archaeon | reverse complement strand
CTTCTCCAACTACAACTCCAGAGGAATCTCAAGAGGGACTATTCATTTCAAAATTACCTATAGGCTATCTAGCACTAGTGGGAGTAATAATTATAATCGTACTAATTCTTGCAACATTTTTCTTCAAAAGAAAAAAGAAATAATTTTCAAAATATTTTTTTTATATTATATCGTATTAATTCTAACTTGTGTTGAGTGATCAATGATGAAATCGGTAGTATTTCTTACGCCTTCAGAATCAAAGCGACTTATAGGAAAAGCGGTTGCCTCAATGAAGCAAATTAAGCATGCATTAAAATCAGGGATGATCATAATAATTAAAGGTACCACAAATAGTTATGTTGCTGAAGAAATTCTTGGTAGAAGATTAGAAAAATCCAGATTTTCTCGAGCGGTAATAATTCCAGAAGCAATAACTGCAATTCCCCCAAAAGATCAATTGCAAGATATCATTCTCGATAAAGGAAAAATGAGAGAAGATTTAAAACTAGGCGTATCTGTTTTCAAAGGACCAATTTCTGATAGTGACGAAACTAAAAACCCCTTCTCATTACTTAAAAAAGGAGATGTAATAATTAAAGGAGCTAATGCATTAGATCCAAATGGCATTGCTGGAATTTATTTGCATGATCCTTTTGGCGGGACTATAGGGATGGGCATAGGTCCGGCCATGGCAAGGGGCGTAGAACTTATAATCCCTGTTGGGTTGGAGAAACTTATACCTACTCCGATTGAAAAATTTGCGAATGAAATCGGTAAAGGAAGAGTCGAACAATGGATTGGAATGAATTTTGGAATAATGCCTATTATGGGAAACGTAGTGACAGAAATTGAAGCATTTAGAATTTTAACAGGGGTTGAGGCTACAATTATTGGAGGGGGAGGCGTAAATGGTGCTGAGGGAGCTTATCATTTCCTACTCAAAGGAGATACAAAATCTGTAAAGGATGCATATGACCTTGTAAAAAAAATAAAGGGAGAACCTCCATATAGACCAATTTCATTCATACCATTAAGTAATTTTAAAAATGCCGAAATTAACTTTCAGGTAAAAGTAAAGAAATGAACGAACTAGAAAATAAGATAAGCAAAATTCTTGGAAAGAAAAAAGTAAAAAATATAATTAATAATGAACTAACTCAAGCTGCTGTTCTAATCCCATTGTATGAAAAAGAAAAAGAGTATTCTATATTTTTTACAAAAAGGCTAAAAACTTTAAAGCGGCATGCTGGCCAAATATCATTTCCAGGAGGAATTTTGGAAGATAGTGATAAGGATCTAAAAATGACTGCTATTCGTGAGACATGCGAGGAACTTGGAATCAAGCAAAACCGTATCAAAGTTCTTGGAAGATTGGATGATATGGCAACATCCACAGGATATTTGATTTCGCCATTTGTAGGGGTATTAAATTCATACGAAGAATTAAAAATAAATCGAGAGGAAATAGATGAGTTGATATCCATTCCATTATTCGACTTGATGAACACAACTCCCAGATCTGAGATCTGGACCGTAAAAGACTCTCCTTATCCGGTATATTATTACGATTATGGAAAATGGGTGATATGGGGAGCTACAGCAAAAATATTGAAAAATTTTCTTGAGATCACATCTGAAATTTAAAACTCCTAAAAATGAATTGATCTAAAAAACACTCCCTA
The DNA here is from genome assembly GCA_026015225.1 of Candidatus Bathyarchaeota archaeon. GTDB lineage: Archaea > Thermoproteota > Bathyarchaeia > 40CM-2-53-6 > RBG-13-38-9 > JAOZGV01. The sequence continues at coordinate 3,483 of JAOZGV010000078.1, read as the reverse complement.
ACTGAGATATTTAAGAAGGTTTTAAAGTTAGATGTTAAATGTGATTTTTAGGGCGGATAGTTTAGTTTGGTTAGAATCCTCGGCTTACACCCGAGGGATCGGTGGTTCAAGTCCGCCTCCGCCCACTCAAGATTAGGATTTAAATTCTTATATCGATTTTTCATTTTTACTCAAATTCTTTGAATTAATCATTACTCTATCAAATTTTATGGAGAAAACCAAAAATTGAATCTCTCTTTCATAAGAGCGGTAATATTTGATCTTGATGAAACTTTAATTGATGCTACAAGTGGGCTTTACGCTGCTCATAATTCTGTGGCTAGAGAATTAAAAAAAAATCTAACAAAGAATAGGATTGAAATCAGTTTAGAGAAAATTCAAGTCAAAATTAAAACTATTGATGATTCTATGAATATGCTATTGAAATATGATAGGAATAACTGGTGGCAAATAGTGATCGATCAATTGGCAATATCATTAGTTCTTGATTCTAAATTTAAAAAAAATTTGACTAAAATTTACTGGGACTCTTATATGAATTCGGTAAATCCATATGAAGACGCAATTCCAGTTTTAAAATACTTAAAAGACAAGGGCTATTTTCTTGGTTTGATCACTGATACTGATGGAACACCAGGAATTAAAAAATCTAGAATAGATAAACTAACATTTTGTAATATTTTTGATTCAATTATAATCGCAGGAGAGGATACTGAGTACACAAAACCAGATCTAGAACCCTACTTTAAGATGGCAAAATCACTCGATTGTTCTCTTGATGAATGCATCTTCGTTGGTGATAAACCATATACTGATATAAAAGGAGCATTGAGCGCAGGAATGAAAAATATTTTAATTCAAAGAAGAAAATGGGATCTAGATACAAGTATCAAACCTGATATTATAATTAATAACCTAAAACAACTAAGAACTTTTCTTTGATTTATGCAAGGATACAATTTTTAGCGCGGCGTTTTTTAGTTCATCTTCTTGAATTGGGTTTTTAATGCACCGCAGATAGGGCATACGTCTGGTGCATCTTCTCCGACTGTATATCCACATGTTTGACAGACGAAGTAATCTGTTTTCTCCAAATCCTTTCCAGTTAGAACGGCTTCTATGGCTTTTTGATAGAGTTGTGCATGCACCTTTTCAACCTTATTAGCAAAAGTGAAGGTGTTTATTGCATTTTTTCTGTTCTCAGATTCGGCATCTTTGATAAAATCAGGGTACATAATTTTATTCTCATATACTTCGCCTTTTTTAGCTGCCTTAAGATTATTGCTAGTTGCACTTATTTCACCAATTGCCCTCAAATGATTGAGTGCATGAACCGTTTCAGCTTCTGCTGTTGCCCTAAATAATTTCGCTACTTGTGGATAACCTTCCTGTTCGGCTTTCCTTGAAAATGCAATATATTTTCTATTTGCTTGAGATTCACCTGCGAACGCAGTTTTGAGATTTTCATCCGTTTTCATAATATACATCTCCAAATTTAGTTAAAAAAAAATAACGATGTTATTTATTAATATAATGAATTTAGTTTCTATAAATTGACTAAACAAATATTAAATCTCTTGGATTAGAAGTTAAAGCATCATATCCACCGTCAGTTATTAGATAACTGCTTTCTATTCTTATCCCAAATTCATTAGGCAAATATATTCCTGGCTCAATGGTGAGAGTCATACCTTCATCCAATTTTATTGAGCCATCTTTTTTTATATAAGGTTCCTCATGAATATCTAAACCTAAGCCATGCCCGGTTCCATGAATGAAAAACTTCTCAAATCCATATTTACTTATGGCTCCTCTCGCTAGCTTATCCAATTCAGATGCTTTAATACCCGGCTTAATGGCTGATGCTGCTCTATCATGTGCCTCTGCAACTATTTTAAATACATTCTCTGCTTTTTTTGTAGATTTACCTTTGAATATAGTTCTTGTGATATCAGAACAATAGCCATTGCATCTGGGCCCAAAGTCGATCATTATAATGTCCCCCTTTCTTAATTTCTTCTTACTTGGTTCATTATGAGGATTTGCACTATTCTGACCAAAACTTGCAATGGTATCGAAAGACATTCTTTTAGAACCTTTTTTTCGCGCCTCATACTCTATTAATCCAGAAATTTCGAGTTCGCTGATTCCTATATCTAGACTTTCAATTATCTTCTTCATAATCTCCTCTGCAAGAGTACCAGCTTTTTTCATGAACATTATTTCTTCTTCAGTCTTTCGAATTCTTAAATCCTTAATTAAGTTAGAAGCCAGTGATATCTTGGAATTTGGAATTTTATTTTGAATTCTAATTATGAAATCTGCCCACGTTCTATCTTCGATAGCAATATTTGCTTTATGCATTTTAAATTCTTTAACTAACTCATCAAATATTCCTTCAAAATCCACTTTCGTCTTCCAAATTTTTACATCTTTTATCCATGTATGTTTTAATATCTGTTCTTCATACATTTCTGGAGCTATAAAGAACGAATCTCCTTTGTTTGATAATATCGAAAATATAGCTCTCTCTTCAGGTTGTGGCCAAAAACCTGTTAAATAATACATATTGGCTGATGGAAAAAGAAATAAAAAGTCCACACTTTTCTTTTCCATATTTTTAATTACTTTATTAAATCTAGATTGATACGTGTCCATAAACTCACTACCTCAATTAAAAATATGAATCGTTGATTTAGATTTAAAATATTAAGGGCGCACACTAATTATTGCGATTATATGTAATGTTTTTCTAAAATTAAAGATATTGAAAAATTTTAATTTAGGCATTATTGAGGCCAATCATAAACATATATGGTATGGCCATGAAACTTATCCTCGATCTTTGGCCGCCATTCATGAATTGAAAAATCGTGACTCACAATTCGAGTACCTGGTACTATTTCTTTTTCAAGTTTTGGTCTCAATTTTTCATTTGCCCAACTAGTTAAATATAAGGTTATAACTGTGGCTTTAGATAAATCAGCTTTGAAAAGATCCTCATTAAATAATTCAATTCTATTATGGAGGTTCATTTTTCTAACGTTTTCAATCGCAACTTTGAACAAATTAGGATTTATTTCATATCCTATGCTGTATTTAGCTTTGTAATCTTTTACAGCAGCTATTAAAATACGGCCATCGCCACTACCTAAATCATAAACCAAATCATTTGAGATAACTTCCGCTAATTCTAACATTCTATTTACTACTTCTGGAGACGTTGCAACATAAGGAGCACAACTCACTTCTTTTTACCTCCCATATGGATATGCTTTCAAGGGATATTCAATTAAAGGATTTCCCCTAAAATTTTTTTCCTAAAAGATAAACCAAAATTTTATTTAATTTTGTAAGAATTAATAAATGAATCTTTCAAGGACAAAAGTTCTAACTTCTTTGATAGTCTTTAATCCAATTTTAATCATTTGATCAATAATTTTTTCAGCTTTACTGATTTCCTTTTCATTAATTAATTTTGAC
>JAOZGV010000179.1 GCA_026015225.1 Candidatus Bathyarchaeota archaeon | reverse complement strand
CAAAATGAGGTTTACTATCATAAAAAAACATCATAATTATTAATCTTCCCGCTTTTTCTAACATTTTTCGATAAAATTATATAAGACGTTTAAGATTTAGCTTTGAAGCTTAATAATTAGAAGCATAGGTGCTATTAGTTTTGTATTTAATGAAGAGATTGATAATAAGATTCATATCCGGCAGAACAAGTTATGGAGGATAATATTTGTCTATTCATAAGTTTTTCATTAAGGAAGGGTCAAATAAAACCAAAATAGATGAGTTTCTAGCTCAAGAATTGCAAAGAGCTGGTTATAGTAAGTTGGAACTTATGAAGACTCCCCTTGGTACAAGGGTAGTTATATTTGCGGCCAAGCCTGGGATGGTAATTGGTAGAAGAGGAGAGAACATAAGAGGGTTAACTAGTAAGTTAGAAAGATTTGGTGTTGAAAATCCTCAAATTTCAGTAGCAGCTGTTGAGATTCCCGAATTCGATCCAAAGATAATGGCTTCGCAAATAACAACGGCTCTTCAAAAAGGCATTCATTTTAGGAGAGCCGCCTATTGGGCAATAAATAGAATTATGGACGCTGGGGCTTTGGGTGTAGAGGTAATTATAAGTGGAAAATTGACTACAGAGAGGGGGAGATCTGAAAAATTCCGGATAGGATATCTTCCTAAAGTAGGGGACGCAGTACTTAAATCATTAAAGGTCGCCGTTGTATCAGTACAATTGAAACCAGGAATATTGGGTGTAAAAGTAACTATACTACCGCCTGATGTTGATTTTCCTGATAAACCATCGCTGAAATTAACTGAAGGCGGTACAGAGAATTTAGAATCCGAGGAGGAAAAGATAGAGCTTGCCAATAATGAGAAAGAGTGAAATCAAACAATTACTTCCCGAAGAAAGAGCTGAAAGACTAAGCGAGCTAAGAACAGAATTGGTACGTCTAAGAACTATGGCGGTATCAGGTGGAACTGTTGAAGATCCAAAAAGAATAAAAGAAATTAGGAAAACAATTGCTAGAATATTGACAATTGAGAATGCTAAAGAAACTAAAAGGAAAGAATAGTAGTTGGCTCAAATTACTCCTGAAAATATAATAAGGCATGAGTTAATAGGGCTTGATGTAAAGATTGCTAATTGTTGCAATAAACAAATAATTGGTATGAAGGGAAAAGTTGTTTTCGAAACCAAGAAAGCGCTTTTCATTGAGGATGGAAAAGATAGAAAAGTTATACCAAAGAATATTGCGAAGTTTCAATTTAAACTTCCCAGTGGAATGATTGTAAATGTGGATGGAATTAAATTGATTGGAAAACCTGAAAATCGGCTTAAGACTAAGGTGAGAAAATGGTAGTAAAAAATATAGGGCTTAATGTATCCCCCCCAGTGAAAACATGTGAAGATGAATATTGCCCTTTTCATGGAAAACTCTCTGTTAGAGGTAAAACCTTGAGGGGCGTTGTAACTAGCGATAAGATGACGAGAACTATAGTTGTTAAACATGAATATTTGCATTATTTGCCTAAATACATGAGATATGAAAAAAGAAGAAGTAAGATTATGGCACACAATCCACCTTGTATGGATGCAAAAAGAGGGGATGATGTGACTATCGCCGAATGTAGGCCAATAAGTAAAGAAACCTCCTTTGTGGTAATAAAGAAATAGAAATCTTGGGTTGTATGAAAATATGCCAGTTCCTAAATCAAGGGCCGTAAGCGCAAAAGGAATGATTGAATATAGACCTAATTTAGCAAGGGGTTTGCCTGCTGGAAGCAAGATTATGTGCGCTGACAATACAGGGGCCAAAGTACTAAAGATCATAAATGTAGTTGGATATAGGGGAAGATTAAGGCGAATTCCAACTGCATGTATAGGTGATATGGTAATAATATCTGTCACAAAAGGCCCTCCAGATTTAAAAAAGCAGATCTTCCCAGCAGTCATCGTAAGGCAGGTAAGGCCTATTAAAAGACCTGATGGATTAAGAGTACAATTTGAAGATAATGCTGCTATAATTATGACTCCGGAAGGTGAGATAAAGGGAACTGAGATTAAGGGTCCTGTGGCAAAAGAAGCTGCTGAAAGATGGCCAAGAGTATCCAATATAGCAAGCATCGTTATCTAATTTAAGGTAGTATGATTATGAGAAGTTATATTTCATCTAAACCAAAAAAACAAAGAGCAATTCAATATAAAGGAGCGATCAATCTAAAACGGAAAATGCTTGGTGTTCCACTTTCAAATACATTGCGAGAAAAATATGGAATAAAGACAATCCGAGTAAAGGAAGGCGATAATGTGAGAATATGCAGGGGAGATTTTAGTGGTATTGATGGTAAGATTATCGAAGTAGATACAAAAAAGAATTGTTTATTAATTGAGGGCATAACAAAAGAAAATGTTTCTGGCACTACTGTTCGTGTTCCAACTCATACATCCAATGTAGTAATAACTAATCTCAATCTAGACGATAAATGGAGAAAGAGAAGATTGAATGACAAAAAGGAGAGGGCCAAATAATTCGACAATAAGGAAAAATAATGGCATATTAAAATCGCTGGTTGCGTTGAAATGAAATCTGTAAATGAATCGGTAGTTAACCCTATGCGGGAAATTCAAATCGAAAAAGTAATAATAAATATGAGTGTTGGCAAGTCTGGAGAACCTCTCGAAAGAGCAAAAAAAGTTCTTGCACAGCTCTCGAATCAGAAAGTATGTACAAGACAAGCAAAAAACACTATAAAGGATTTCGGAATTAGAAAAGGTGAACCGATAGCTTGCCTTGTTACTTTAAGAAAGGATAATGCTATTGATTTTCTAAAAAAGGCTTTGGAAGCTATAGAAAATAAATTAAATACTTCTAGATTCGATGAATTTGGAAACTTTTCCTTTGGAATCAAGGAACATATAGACATTCCGGGAACAAAATATGTGCCGGAACTTGGAATTATTGGAATGGATGTAATTGTTACTTTGAAAAGGAGAGGTTATAGGGTCAAGAGGAAAAAAATTAGAAAATCTAATGTTGGTTCAAATCATTTAATTTCTAAAAAGGAAGCCATAGATTTCATCCAAAAAAATTTTGGAACGTCGATAACCTGAGGTAAAATATTTTGAAGAATAAACCTAAAAAAGAAAAGAAGTTTGGTAAAGGAAGTAGACCATGTCGTAGATGTGGGCAAGAGGGCCCGATTATTAGAATGTACGGTCTAAACTTATGCAGGCAATGCTTCAGGGAAGTCGCAAATTCATTTGGATTCAAAAAATATGAATGAGACCTTGGTTGGTAGGATTTAATGAATATAGCGGAAAAAATAGTTGAAATTCCAGAAGATGTAAAGATTGAGGTTACAAATAAAAAGGTAAAAGTTATGGGTCCAAAGGGCACTCTTAGTAAAGATTTCTCTCATGCGCCAGTTGAAATATCATTAAAAGATAGGAATGTTTTGTTGTCTGTATTATGGCCAAGGAAAAAAGAGTATTCAATTTTGGGGGCAAATGCTTCCCAAATAAAAAACATGATAAAGGGCGTTAAAGATGGCTTTACCTATAAATTAATAGCCGTACATGCACATTTCCCTGTAACAATGAAAGTTCAAGAAAATGAAAAAAAACTCGTCATAGAGAATTTTATAGGCGAGAAAAAACCAAGGATATCGAAAATTGTTGGTAATGTTGATGTCAAGATTTCTGGCGAAGAAATAATAATTCAAGGAATGGATATTCAAGAAGTTAGCCAAACAGCAGCTAACATTGAAGAGGCTACTAGAATCAAAGATAAAGATCAAAGGGTCTTTCTTGATGGTATTTATATAAGTGAAAAGAAGTAGATGCGATAAAATGTCTGAAACTGAAAAAAACAAGATCAAACTTCCTAATAGAGCAAAAAAAAATAAGCCCAAATTTTTAAGGCTAGAGAGCTGGCGCTATAAAAGAATTAAAACTGGTTGGAGATGGCCCCGAGGTTCGAGAAGTAGAATGAGAAAAAAGAAAAAAGGCTGGCCAAATTTAGTCTCTGTAGGTTTCGGTACTAAAAAAAATCTCAGGGGCATTCATCCATCTGGATTTAGAGAAGTTCTTGTATATAGACAAGATGATCTAAATAAAATTAATCCAGATGAAGAGGCAATAAGAATCGCATCTGGAATTGGAGAGAAAAAGAGGTTAACTATTATTGAAGCAGCAACAAACATGAATTTAAAAATTCTAAACTTATCATCCATCGAAGAAAAACCTGATATTACAGAGTCTAAAACTTCTGAAGTTTCTAAAAAGAACTCAAAGGAGAATTTAGATGGTGCTGAAATTGAGGAAAAATTGGAAAAAAGTGATTTACCATGAGCCTAAAAAGTCAGAAAAGAATGGCTGCTAAATTGTTGAAAGTTGGTCGTAATAGAGTTTGGATAGATCCTGAGGAGATCGATAGAGTAGAGGCTTCTATAACAAAGAATGAGTTAAGAAAATTAATGCACGATGGAGTAATAAGATCAAAACCAAAATTAGGCGTTAGTAAAGATGGCCATGGGAAAAGAACAAAGGGATCTGGTAGCAGAAAAGGATCAAAATTTCCTAAGAAGAAGTTATGGATAATGAAAATCAGGGCCCTTCGGAAAAGACTTAGAAAATTAGTAAGTAAAAGATCCATTACTAAACCAACCTATAGGAAATTATTCGGTATGACTAAAGGTGGAGCATTTAGGAATACAGGTCACTTAAATGAATATATAGAAACTAATAAACTGTTGAGAAGAAAATGAAATCTTTATCAGCTATGAAATCTCAGCTATGGATGTGCTTCAAATGAGTTATGGTCAAAATTCGCGATCAGAAGCAGGTTGGATGCCAAAAACAGAAACTGGCAAACTCGTACAAGAAGGAAAAATAACAGCCCTTGATGAAATATTTGCTCAAGGACAAAGAATAATGGAGCCCGAAATTGTTGACGTCCTTCTTCCGAATCTCAAGCAGAATGTTTTAGGTATAGGCTTTGTACAAAAACAAACAGATGCGGGGGAAAAATCAAGATTCAAAGCAATAGTGGTTGTTGGCAATGAGGATGGGTATATAGGGGTTGGAGAAGGGAAGGCATCGCAAGTTAGAACAGCAATCAATAAAGGCACAATTCAGGCCAAACTTAATATCATACCGATAAGACGTGGGTGTGGAAGTTGGGAATGCGGATGCAAACTTTCTCATTCTTTACCATTCAAAGTTAGGGGTAAATGTGGTAGCGTAACCTTTGAATTACATCCGGCTCCTAGAGGATTGGGTCTAGTTGGTGGAGAAATCCCAAAAAGTGTACTCCTTTTAGCTGGAATAAAAGATTGTTGGACAAGAAGCTACGGTTCGACAAAAACCCTATCTTCAACAGCTTTTGCAATTTACAATGGTTTAAGGAATACTTATGAGGTTATAACTCAGAAAGATTGGCCCTCTTATCCCTTAAGATAATTCCAATTTCAAATTTCAATATGAAACACTCATTAAAAATAAATCATCTTTAAACTAAATTTAAGAAGTTGGATTATATGGGCACCAGAAATAGAAAAATAAGAAAACAACGGAGTTCTAGAACTCATGGTTGGGGAACTAAAGGGCAACATAGAGACGGAGGAATGAAGGGTGGTAGAGGAAACGCGGGGCGATTTAAGCATAGATGGACATATATTCTGAGGCACTCTCTACCCAGAAAGGGGAAGCATGGGTTCAGTCCTATCACCAAGGTGAAAAAATCAACAATAAATTTAAGCGATCTAGATGAAATAACAAGGCTATTAATAGTGGATGGAAAAGCAAAAGAAGAAGGAAGAAAGATAAGAGTCGACCTGACCGAACTTGGCTATAATAAACTTCTTGGAGAAGGAAAAATTTCCAGACCTGTCGAAATAAAAGTTGTTAATTGTTCCAATTCAGCTCAAAAAAAAGTAGAAAGCGCTGGCGGTTCTGTAATAATTCTGAAAAAATAATTGATGTAAAGGTGTCTCGCCGTGGTTAGATTCATTGAGACTTTCAAACCATTAATAAAATTTCTACCGGTGATTAAACCCCCGGAAAGAAAAGTCGCGTTTAATGAGAAATTATTCTGGACAGGTATAGTCCTTATTATATATTTGATAATGGCAGAGATACCTCTTTATGGAATGGGTCAACGAGGGGCCGACGATCCTTTAGGTGCATTGAGGGTAATTTTTGCCTCAAGCAGAGGAACACTAATGGAATTGGGAATAGGTCCAATAGTTACCGCTGGTTTGATCCTTCAAATATTAGCCGGTTCAAAGATAATAAACGTTGATATGTCGAATCCAACGGATAGGTCCCTTTTTACAGGTGCCAGCAAAGTTTTAGCCGTATTTATGACACTTTTTGAAGCCCTTGCTTATATTATAGGAGGTGCTTACGGTCAAATAGATTATTCGGCTCAAACAATCATATTATTGCAACTGTTAGCTGCTGGTATAATGGTTTTAATGATGGACGAATTATTGCAAAAAGGATGGGGCATTGGGAGTGGAATAAGTCTTTTTATAGCAGCAGGTGTGGCTCAACGAATATGGTGGAATTGCATAGCTCCACTTGGACCTATGGAAGATCAAAAATTTTTCGGTTCACTGATAGCATTCTTCCAATCTTTACAGATGGGTGAAGGACTCAGTAGTTTCGTTCGAAGTGGAGGGTTGCCAGATATTGTTGGCTTTCTAACAACTTTAGCGGTCTTTTTAATAATTATATATCTAAATGGCTTTCGGATACAACTCCCCGTTTCTTATGCGAAATATAGAGGTTTTAGAGGAAAATATCCTATAAAGCTAATGTATGTCTCAAATATTCCTGTAATTTTTGCGGCGGCTTTATTTGGAAACGCTTTCTTCATATCCCAAATTATTTGGCAACGATTTAATCAGGGGAACACTAATTTCTGGTTGAATCTTATAGCTAAATTTTCTACAGGCGAAGGAGGAACTGACCCAATTGGGGGATTAGTATATTATTTAGCTCCTCCAAGAAGCCTATTAGGAGTCCTAGATAACCCTTTAAGAGCTGGAGTCTATGCATTTCTCTTTATTATAGTATGTGTATTCTTCTCAATAACATGGGTAGAAGTTGGAGGAATGGATGCAAAAACTGTATCAAAACAGCTCGTTGATTCTGGCATGCAAATTGAAGGTTTTAGGCGTTCTAGGCAAACTATACACCAGATTCTTTCGAGATATATACCAACTGTAACGCTAATTGGCGGTATCTTAGTAGGTTCAATAGCCGTCTTTGCAGATTTTCTTGGAGCTTTCGGTTCTGGTACTGGCATACTCCTTACGGTCGGAATTCTTGAACAGTATTATCAACTTCTAGTAAAAGAGAGAATTAGTGAAATGTACCCAGCGATGAGAGCTTTTCTCGGTAAATGAGACTGATTTTAAAATGAAAGAAATAATTCTTATAACTGGAATGGCTGGAGTTGGTAAAACAACAATTTTGAAAGAACTTAAAAAAATTGCTAATGAAAAGAAGAAAAACATGTCAATTTTAAATTTTGGGACGGTAATGGATTCCATTCTTAAGGATAAAGGAATGGTATTGAAAAGAGATGCCATAAGAAAACAGAAAATAAAAGAACAAAAGAATATTCAAATTAAAGCAGCTGAAACTATCCTTAGAAAGTTAACAAAAGAAATATTGATAATCGATACCCATGTGTTCATACCTACTGAAGCAGGGTTTTTAGTTGGTTTACCTTATGAAGTCCTGAAAAAGCTAGAACCATCAATGTTAGTATTGATCGAAGCTTCTGCTAGAGATATATTAAAAAGGAGGAATTTCTCATCTAATAGGATCAGAGATAAGCAGACTATCGAGGAAATAGAATTAGGCTTGGAATGGTCTCGTTATATTGCCTCGGCATGTTCTACTTTAGCTGGCATTCCAGTAAAAATTATTGTAAATAAAGAAGGAAAACAAAAGCAAGTTGCTAAAAGTTTATTTAATATATTAAATGAACAATTTGGTGAATGATATGTTTGATTTAAGCGGAATATTAGACTTCTTTATGAATGCTCTGGCCCCTTATGCAAATAGACCCAATTCAACTTTCTTCATTCTGTCAATTGCTTTAATTCTGTCATTTACAACAAATGTTCTAAATCGTTTACTTATTGATGTAGATAGAATGAAAGAAGTAATGAGCCAAGTAGCCACCTGGAGAAAAGAATTTGATAAAGCTAGAAAAAGTGGGGATGAAAAATTAATTTCAAAAGCAAGTAAGAAACAAAAATCAGTAATGCAGCTTCAAAGTAGAATGATGTGGGATAGAATGAAAGTAAGCTTCATTTACCTTGGACCATTCTGGATAATATTCTATATATTGAATAGATTCTATGCAAATACTTCAGTGGCGCTATCTCCTTTTACAGTTCCTATATTATTAGGCGAGGAACTCCCCTTCATTTCATGGTACATCCTCTGCTCATTTACTTTTAGTTTGCCTGTTTCTAGAATTCTTGGAGTTAATCCAGAAACTTGAACTAGTTAACAAGCGCGCGCTATAAAAAAATAACGCAAGTGCGATTCTCCAATAGGAATTAATCTGATGGGCTTTTTAATAGTGATAAGTGGATTGCATGGAACTGGAAAGTCCACTTGTGCTAATTATTTGGCAAAATATTTCAAACTAAATTATCTATCTGCTGGTCAAGTCTTTAGAGAGATGGCTTATAAAAAATCTATGTCAATTGCTGAATTTTCAGAATTGGCTAGTATAGATACAAGAATAGATTTCGAAATAGATAATATGATAAGAAAGAAATCAGAAAAAGGGAATGCGGTTTTAGAAGGTCAGTTATCTGCTTGGATAGTAAGAGGCGAGGTAGATATGAAAATTTTACTAACAGCTCCAGACAAAGTAAGGATTAAAAGGATCGCGAAAAGAGATGCTATTTCTGTCAAGAAGGCATATGACATAACTTATGAAAGGGAAAAGTCTGAGAAAGAGAGATATCTTAAGTATTACGGGATAGATCTGAATGATATATCTATATATGATTTAATATTTGATACCTCGTTACTTGGTGAAAAGCAAACTATGAAAACTCTTAAGGATATGGTTGAGGACTACCTTATGAAAGACCCGAAATCTGGGGGTGCTTAAAATAAAAGGGATAAATAAAGGCGATATATGTATCAAAACATCAGGAAAAGAAACTGGCAAAAAATGTATTGTATTGGACATAATTGATAAAAATTTTGCATTAATTACTGGACCCAAAGAAATGACTGGTATAAAAAGGAAACGCTCAAGTATAAAACATTTGATATCGACAGGAGAAAAAATTTCTATTGGCTCAGGAGCTTCAGATAAGGAGTTGTTAGAGATGCTTAAAAAAACTGAAAAATTGGATTTCATGAAGAATTTTAATGATAAATAAAATGAGATAACGTTCCTTTTATTTTGCTCCTTTATTATTTTTCTAGTATTGAATCAATAGATTATCATATATCATTTTTTCAAAATATAAGAATATCATGTTTCTATATTTTTGGAAGGCTTTAAATTAGATCTAAAATTTCATTCATATTTAGAAGGATTGAAAATGGTTAAAACTCCACTATGGAAAGTTAATGATGAATTTCTAATAAAAGACGAAATTGAAGATGTCTCAGATTACGGGGCACCTCCTATTAAAAGATCAATAGATCAACATTTGCGTTTTGGCATAATAAATTTAGACAAGCCCCCCAATCCATCAAGTCAAGAAGTTGTATCGTGGGTAAAAAAAATATTGAAAGTAAAACACGCTGGTCATGGTGGGACCCTAGAGGTCGAATACACCGGGAAGATCCCATTGTGAGTGGCGTTCTCCCTGTAACTTTAGAGGATGCTACAAAAACAACTCAAGCTTTCCTTATGTCAGGAAAGGAATATGTATGTTTGATGCAATTACATGATGATATTGAAAAATCGAGAATTACTAATGTAATTAAAGATTTTATCGGGGAGATATACCAAAAACCACCTTTACGTTCTTCAGTTAAAAGGATTTTAAGAAAGAGGACTATCTACGAAATAAATATACTAGAAATTGAGAATAGATGTGTTTTATTCAAAGTTGCTTGCGAAGCAGGAACTTATATTAGAAAATTATGCTCTGATGTTGGAGAAGTAATTGGAAGTGGAGCACATATGAGGGAATTGCGAAGAACTAGGGCAGGACCATTTACTGAAAATGAAGGAATAGTATCACTTTATGAACTATTGGATGCTTCCTTGACTTATCAGGAGGATGATGATGAGAGACATCTTCGAAATGTCATCTTGCCAGTTGAAAAAGCCTTTGAATATATGCCAAAAATATTTATTAAAGACTCTGCAGTCAATGCTATTTGTCATGGGGCTGATTTAGCAGCTCCCGGAATAGTAAAATTAAATTCCAAGATAAATCAAGGAGATATTGTGGCTTTATTCACACTAAAGAAAGAAATTATTGCTATCGCAAAAGCATTGTTTAATAGTCAAAAAATATTCGAAAATAAATTTGGATTAATGGCTAAAACATCAAGAGTGATTATGCCGATTGATACTTACCCCAAATTATGGGGAAAAAGGTAAAATCATTTCGAATTTTAAAATTTTTATGCACGAAATAGGGTATCATCATCGCTTAAAAAGAGCCGGGATTCCCGAGCCTGGTACGGGGCAGTTCCTTTTATAATGGAGTCCAAGCCTGGAGATCGATAATGGCAAGGGAGTCTGTGGTCCTTATGGGCCTCGTGGGTTCGAATCCCACTCCCGGCGCCATTTTTACAGTGAGTGTTATAAATGTTTGGGTAAGTTTATTCCAGGTCCTTATTGTTAAGAAACTAAGATCATTTTATTTGAACACCTTCTCTGTTTTCTTTATACTACTTCCCCTCATAATTAGAGCGCGCGCGCTATACTACGGGCATTCAAAGGCTCTGTAATCTCGGATAGATCATTTTCCTCACTAATTAGAGCCGTGATAATTTTACATTCTTTTTAACTTAGCCAAAGAGATCCAGCTAACTTCAGTCTCTGGGTAGTATTCTATGAGTTATTTACTTCCGTCCTTATTAGGACCAACTTCTCCAGCTACAGTAATGAAGAGTAATAATTCTGCTTTCTGATTTAGTGTGCGCGTTTTTATAAATGAATTTAAGAATATTTTATATTAGCCCAAGTTGGCGAGAATATTTTTAAACCTTTCAAATATATCATTAAAGGTTAAAATAATTTCAAGGTGAACAATTTGGATTATTGGGATCCATTTATTGAGAGAATGCCAAAATCTGAGTTAATAAAACTTCAAGAAAAGAAATTAAGGCAATTAGTAGCATATGTTAAAGATCACTCAAAAATTTACAGGAGAAAATTTAAAGAAACTAAACTAGATACAGATGATATTAAAACTTTAGACGATCTACATAAGTTACCCTTTACTATAAAAAAAGACTTTAGAGATAATTATCCTATTGGGATGTTGTGCGTTCCTGATGATCAGGTTATCCGATATCACGCCTCCTCTGGTACTACTGGTAAACGAACAATTGTAGGATATACAAGAAACGATATACATGAATGGTCAACATCTCTGGCAAGAGGTTTGACATCTCTCGGAGTGGGAAGACGTGATATAATTCAGAATAGCTATGGTTATGGATTATTTACAGGGGGATTGGGCTTCCACTATGGTGCCGAAATGGTAGGAGCCACAACTCTGCCAACTGGAGCTGGAATGACTGAGAGACAATTAGAACTAATGCAAGATTTAGGAACAACTGCTTTTGCATGCACACCATCATATTTTCTGCATATTGCGGAAGTAGCAAGGAACTTGGGTATCGATTTTAGTAGAGATACTAAGTTAAAAGTCGGATTATTCGGTGCTGAACCTTGGTCTGAGGATATGAGAAAAAGAATCGAAGAATCGACTGGGATAAATGCTTATGACGTCTTTGGGACCTCAGAACTTAACGGTCCGTTATTTATGGAATGTAAATATAAAAATGGTATTCACATATGGGCAGATCAGTATATTGTAGAAATTATTAATCCTGAAACAAGTGAACCAGTTAGTGAGGGTAAAAAAGGCGAGCTTGTAGTAACTACTATTTCAAAAGAAGCAATGCCACTGATAAGATATAAGATTGGTGACATAACCTATATTGATTCGGAAGTTTGCGAATGTGGCAGAACCCATCCTAGATTAATGAGGATCCTTGGTAGAGCAGATGATATGCTCATAATAAGAGGCATAAACGTTTTTCCAGGTCAAATCGAGTCTGTTCTAATGAAGAATCCTGAACTTAGTGAAAACTATCAATTAGTTATCGACAGAGAACACGAATTAGATGAGATGACCATTATAGTGGAAATAACAGAAAAGTTCTCCAAAGTAACAAAACCAAGACTTTTGAAAATAAAGCAAGATATAATAAACGATCTAAGAAATGTCCTGAACTTATCTGTGGAGGTAAAGTTGGAGAAGCCAGGAAGCCTACCTAGATCATTAGGGAAGGCTAAGAGGGTAATCGATAATAGAAAAATATAGAAAAATGGGTCTGCCCAAAAAAATTTGATTTAATCTGTTTCATAGCGTTTGATCTAAATACGTTTGATATGGCATATGTAGTGTTTTGATATGTCATAGCGCACGCGTTAACTGCGGGATGTGTCTTACTTATTTTTTGAGAAGGCCAAGGGAGCAGGATATAGCATTTTAAGTGCTGGTTGTTGGAGAGGGGATCCCGTGATCCGCAGTTCTATAATTAGTTCTAGGAATTGAATCATATATCAGAGAAACTTAAAAGGCCATGAAGGTCTCGGTTCGCATGATACCGGGGATATTTCTAATCTCGTCGTCCACTATTCGTGGTATCTCATCCAAAGTCTCTGCTTCCAGATGTACCATTAGGTCGTAGCGACCGAAGATGAGATAAACCCCCTTTACACCAGTCACCTTCATGAGCTTCTCCTTATAGTCTGTGCGGGTGTAAACCTTGCGGAGCCAGCCAACTCCTACGTTGATCATGACGAATGCTGTAACCATTCAGATCACTTTTTTCTTGATTAAATTTAACTTTGACATACTAAATAGCTTTTCTCTTCCCAGAATTTAATCTAGTCATTATTCCCCCCTCTGCAAACAATTAAGCTCATTCATTTTGCAGTGTGCGCGCTAAATCAGAAAGTTAGTATTAAAAAAGAAACAAGTCAATAATCATTTGACGGTTTTTTCAACTTAATTTTCCGACATAGACTTTCCAGAACCAATGGAAACAACATTTAAATATTGTACATTTTTCAATGAGTTAATTATGTGTGGCTCAATGCTTCAAGTTAAAAACTTAACAAAAAAATTTGGAGAGCTTGAAGCATTAAATAATGTAAGTTTCAAATTAAAAGAGCAAGAATGCTTGGGCATCATCGGTCCAAATGGCGCTGGAAAAACAACTTTGTTCAACATTCTATCAGGGTTTATGAAGCCAACATCTGGAAGCATAAAATTTTACGGCAAGGACATAGTTGGGAAAAAACCACATGTGTTAGTTAAACTAGGCCTGAGTAGAACTTTTCAAGTCATAAGGGTTTTTAAAAATATTACTGTATTCGAGAACTTTTCGGTTATAACCGATAGAGGAGAGGAACTTTTAAAGGAATTGGGGCTTTGGGAAAAGAGAGGTTATCTAGCAAAAGATCTTCCACAGGGGGATTTAAGGAGATTAAATATAGGAATGGCATTAGCAACAAATCCTAAATTGCTATTGTTGGATGAGCCTTTTTCAGGTTTAAGCCCAAAGGAAGGCGCAGAATTAGGTACAAATATTGAAAAACTCAAAGTGAAAAATATGACAATGATTCTTATTGAGCACCAGCTAAGAGAACTTTTTGGCATTGTTAAGAGAGTCATAGTTTTGAATTATGGGCGACTTGTGTTTGAAGGGACTCCTGAAGAGGTAATTAAAGACAAAAGAGTAATCGATGTCTATCTAGGGGTTGATTATGAAAGTACTTGAGGTCGAAAATTTAAAAGCCTACTATGAAAAGGCGCTGATATTAAAAAATATTGATATTGATGTTGAAAAAGGTGAAACCGTTGCCATACTCGGTCCAAATGGCGCTGGAAAAACAACTTTTTTAAAATCGATAATTGGACTGGTAAAAACTGAAGGCAAAATAAAATTTAACGGTGAAAACTTACAAAATCTTAAACCGCATAAAAGAGTACTTAAAGGTATTGGAGTGTGCCCTGAAGGAAGGAGACTCTTCCCTGATATGACTGTCGAGGATAACCTAAGACTTGGAGCAAGCACTAAACATTGCGATAGTGAATTGGAGTTAGTTTATGATATTTTCCCGGATCTTAAGAGAAGAAGTAACCATATTGCTAAGATGGCCAGCGGGGGAGAACAACAAATGACGGCAATAGGTAGAGCTTTAATGTCTAAGCCAAAACTTCTTTTAATGGACGAACCGTCCTTGGGTTTAGCGCCAAAACTTATATTACGTCTGAGGGATGCTATAAAAAAAATACAAAAAGATACAGAGATACAGATTTTATTAGTAGAGCAAAATATTCGTTTAGCTTTTAAACTAGCTAACAGAATAAATATTTTGGTTAATGGAGAAATAGTTGAAAAAGGCACAGTTGAGTCTTTTAGGGATTTGGAAAAGAATTACGTACAACTACTTTAATTTTATTCAATCGAAAGGTTATGTTTCACTAACAAACCTTCTAACTCTTACCCATAGCCCCTCGGGTGCAAGAATCGCAAGTGCAATGAGAATCATATAAAGAATTATATCATCATTTATCGGAAGCCCAGCAATTGTAAATGCACTTATAGCGCCTTTCAGCCACCAATACCTTGTTAAATAGACAATAAATCCACCAACTATAGGGCCGAGTATTGTACCCAGTCCTCCAATAACTGCTGCGAGGATAATAAGAAGCATTAATGGAATATCATAAAGGCCAGGAGATACGGTACTCCTATAGTGAACTATCGCTGCTCCCGTGATTCCCGCAAAGAAGGAGCTTATGACGAAGGCCAGGACTTTGTAATTTACCGTGTTGATTCCGACGGACTCAGCAAGATAGAAGTCCTCCCTTACAGCTTTAAATTTTAAGCCTACTCTGCTATTTACTATCATAAACATTGTTGTTACAGACACGAGCATAAGAGCTAGAGCTATGTAATATTTTCCTAAACTTGTTGGTGCAAGTGCTCTTTCCAGTCCAACTGAAAATCCCTCTTCTCCACCAAATACTCCACTTCCAATAATGGTAGTTTCTATAAAAACCAAAGGTAGGATCGCTGTGACTAACGCAAAGTACCATCCTCTAAGCCTGAGGGTTATAACTCCTATCAGAAATCCAACTATTCCCGCTACTATTCCTCCAAAAAAAATAGAGGCGAAAATTGGGATTCTAGGCATTTCAGATAGAAATTCAAAAAAAGTCCCCTGAAACCTCGAAGGAACCTGAAGTAAAGCCGTAGTGTATGCCCCTATACCAACAAAAACTGTGTGACCAAGATTTATCTGCCCAGCATAACCAACTATTATATCCCAACTTACTGCCAGAATTATGAAGAGATAAGTTAAACCTATAATGTAGGTTAGCGCATCAGGGGTGATCCTAGCTATAATTAAAGATACTGCCACAAAAATTAATATTCCTAAGATTCTTTTGTCCTTGAAGCTAGTGCTTTTTAGAAGTACGTTCATCATAATTCCTTTGCACCTAATAATCCTGCAGGCCTCAGCACCAGAATAGCTATGATTATTAACAGAGCGACAAGTTCAGACCATCTTGCTCCATAGAGAACGATCATAGCTGTTAATATATACCCAACTATGAAGGATGCTATTATACTTCCCTTAACACTTCCCAGTCCACCGAGAATGACAATGGCGAAGGCAAAGATTAGAGATTTAAGTATTATAAAGGGGTTCGCTGCATAGACCTGAGCATACAGCACTCCTCCTAATGCTGCAAGAATGGCCGAGATGAATACAGTAACTATTAACAACCTACCAACGTCTAAACCTATCAGCATTGCCGCCTCAGCATCCTGAGATGCTGCTGTAATTTCCTTTCCCAACCTTGTTTTACCGATAAATGTCCAAAGCATAATTAGAGCGATGATTGCAACCGCAAGAACAAAGAGTCTCATACTTGGT
This sequence comes from Candidatus Bathyarchaeota archaeon, assembly GCA_026015225.1. Classification (GTDB taxonomy): domain Archaea; phylum Thermoproteota; class Bathyarchaeia; order 40CM-2-53-6; family RBG-13-38-9; genus JAOZGV01. The sequence continues at coordinate 9,486 of JAOZGV010000179.1, read as the reverse complement.
ATAAGTACTGTTCCCACAATTACTACACCCTCGATCACAGATGGAAAGGATATTCCGTGTTCGCCAAAAGTTAACAGAATAACTTGTTCAACGATCAAAGCAAACGCCAGAGTTACAATTATGACCATTACCTCATGTTCTCTAACCGGAGATATTATGCTCTTGTACATAGCAGCAGCTAGTAATCCTACCATAAGAATGCTGATTATAGTGGAAAGATATGGGTTAAGACCGATACCATGAATAAGAGCAATTCCAAAATAAGCCCCAAGTATAAAAAAAGCTCCATGAGCAAAATTCATTATTCTTGAAACGCCGAATATTAACGTGAAACCAGAGGCGATGAGAGCATAAATTCCACTTAAGGTTGCACCATAAACGAGAATTCTCATCAAAAGTTCTATCATTTTCAATTTCCATTGAATTAAAAAATTAAAAAAATAGGGAATTTTAATGCTACTTGAACCATGGTGGAAGCTTTAGTTCAGCGTTGGCTTTGTCCTCCGGCCATATTTCGTACCACTTCCCATCAATCCACTCTGATATCAGGTTTCTAACGTATTTGTCGCCCCAAGCTAAGTCGTGGTCCCATTTATTCTCATCTCCAGGAGGATAAAATGCTATATTTCTAGTTAGCTCTACGGGATTCTCTAGAGTGGCTGTTTTTTCAAGATATTTGACAACAGTGTCAGAATCTAATGGATTCGCTTCTCCAGCTTTTGTAGCCTCTTCTATAACCATCTTGTATAGATAAACTGCGTCATAGGCCCCATAGCCTTGATGTGCCTCGGGGGGATTTCCATACTTGTATTTATAATTCTCAATAAAATTCGCGCACATAGCGGTTGGGGGGGCTGTTTGCACAACACCGCCATCTGCAATGAATATATAATAGTTGCAAGCTCCCTCGGTTTTCTCCCAAAAACCCAAGTCTAACGCTGCTAGGTCATGTCCAGCAAGTAATACTGGTAACTTTAGTGTCGCCCAATGCTTAGCTAGAACATCCCCTGTTCCAGAAAGAGCAACAATAGGCAAAATCACTTGAGCACCTAGATCATGAGCTTCAATAATTAATGGCTCATATTCTGTATAGCCTCTAGGAATCTTTACATTTTTTACCACTTCTACATTTCTTTCAGTTAATAATGGATTAAAGAATTTCTCAACATCATCAGCCCATACATGTTCGTCTCTGATTATGTATATTTTGTCTACAGGTACTCCTTTCTCTCTCAACATGTCAATCATATCAGCCATGTCAAAAGCGAATGAAGCACCATTATTTTGGGTTATTCTGAACCAGTACTTGTACTTTTCATAGTCCTCAGCTACCTTCGCCGGATGCGCTGGAGATGAAGCATCTGCCAAAAATACTGTTTTCAACTCGGCCATCGGCTCCATTGTCGCAGCCATAATGCCACTTGAGTATCCACCAGTAAGCACATCAGCATTCTCTACCGTTACCAATCTTCTAAATTCTGATACAGCAGCATCAGGATCAAGTTTATCGTCACCAACAACCATCTTTACCGGTACGCCTAAGATTCCTCCTGCTGCATTGATCTCTTCTATTGCTAGGGCAGCAGCATCCCTTTGGACACTTCCCTGACGGGTCGCCATTGGTGCCAAAACACCTATTATGATCTCATCTTTTTCGAGAGGTTTTCTTGTAGATTGCCAAGCAGCGTATCCACCAATAGCACCGGCCGCAACTATCACTCCTGCAGCTGCGTACTTTAGATATTCTCGTCTAGAAATTTTTCTTTTACTCAATATTTTCACCAGTTTTTTTAACTATTCTAAAATTTAATTCTAAGACTTTAGAAGTCTTATTTCTTATAAAACTAACTATAAATCACTCGCTATAAAATTTAAACATCTATTTTTGATATCTTCGTATCGAGCTAGCATATTTTTTAGATTTTTCATAGCTTTTGAATCCAAGATCAAAAGCAATCTTGTTCGACTCTTGGAATTTTTTTTTGACCAAGGCAACTATGGTCTTTTTTAAAAGTTGGGTGTTAATTGGAAGTTTTTTCGAAGCAGAGATTAATCCGAGCATTACAGTATTTTGAGTAGCGGGATTCCCAGCTTCATTCGCTAATTTTAAAGCATCTATAGCCAAAATATTTTTTGAAACGGCTTTCAATCGGTCGAAAATAAGACTCGTTTTCGGGTATTTTTTTCCTGAGACATATATGCCAGGTGGCGCTATCTTGTTCATGTTCACCGCAAAATCTGTTTCTGTATTTGCATACTTCAATTGTCTTAAAGCCTCAATCGGTTCTAATGATAATATGAGATGAGCTCTCCCCTCATCAATAGTTGGTGAATAAACATCTTTTCCTAAACGAACACTGCATATTACCGATCCACCCCTTTGAGCCATTCCATGTATCTCTGCGACTCTCACATTTAAACCAGATTTAATAGCAGCCTCTCCTAACACTTCAGAAATAAATAGAACACCTTGTCCTCCAACGCCTACAATTAATATATTGAATTCATCCATAATTTTCACTCAGTTTGATTAATAGCTTTTTGTGGGCATATGTGGGCACATAATCCACATCCGCAACATAAGACATCGTTTATCTTGACTCGTTCTTCAACAATATGAATGGCAGGACAGCCTAGTATTTTGATGCAAGCCAAGCAATCAGTGCAATCTTTCTCTGATATTTTATAGGGATCATGTCTGACGCCCTGTCTCCTTTCATAGATTGAACAAATATGTCTCATTATAATTACTGATGGTCCATCTAAGGCTATTGCATTCTTGATTATTTTTTGTGCTCCATCAATATCCATAGGGTCTACTACTTTGACATATTTAACTCCACATCCCTTTGCAACTTCTTCTATTGGTATTCCTTCATATTCGGTAAGTTCTACGCCAGGATGGGGTTGAAATCCAGTCATTGCGGTTGTAAGATTATCTAATACTAAAACGACAATCCTGTGTTTATTATAAACAGCATTTAATAGAGCTGGAATAGAAGCATGGAAAAATGTTGAATCGCCGACAATAGCCACCGCAGGCTCTTTTAAAGTTTGGCTTACTCCGCTTGCAGTTCCTAGACTGGCTCCCATACAAATCAACAAGTCTCCTATTTGTAATGGGGGCTGTATCCCGAGTGCGTAGCAACCTATATCAGTACAGTATATAAATCTCTTTCCCAGAGTAGTTTTTAATATATAGAAGGATGCCCTATGGGGACAACCTGGGCAGAGGACCGGAGGTCTGGAAGGAGTAGAATTAGAAGTTATTTTTGTAAGATCAATATTTTCAGGAATTGATTTTAAACTAAGGGATTCAGACAAACCACTCATGACGATCTTTGTAGAATATTCTCGGTTTCTGGGAAAATTATCCGTTAGCTTTCCATATATTATAGGCCTCTGTTTCAAGCTAGAACTGATACTTCTGACCTCACTCTCAAGTATGGGCTCTAACTCTTCAACAACAATTACTTTTTTCAAGTCTTTAATGAAATCAAGTATCTGTTGAACGGGTAATGGAAAACTCATTCCAAGTTTAAGGATTGAGGCTTTCAATCCAAGTCTTTCATTAGCCTCATATGCGTAATTGAACGGATTTCCTGAGGTTATAATGCCTATTTTTTTACTCTCTTTCCTTATTATTTTGTTGTATGGAGAATCCTCGCTTATTTGTAGTCCCTTCTCCATTTTTTTTAATAATTTATCATGCATTACTAATGCATTTCTTGGGACCATGACAAAACGTTCAGTATCTCTAACAAATTCTTCATGTGATGAAATCTTTTTAATGGGATTTAAAGAAACAGGACCTAATGTATGGCTTATTCTGGTAGTAGTTCTTAAAAGAATCGGCAATTCTAATTTTTCTGACAATTCAAAAGCTGAAATTGTCATTTCTTTTGCTTCTTGACTATTTGATGGTTCAAACATTGGAACATTTGCAAGACGCGCATAGTATCTATTATCTTGCTCGTTTTGTGAACTCCAGCATGAGGGATCATCTGCAGTAACTATTACAAGTCCACCTCTGACTCCCGTATACGCAAGAGTAATGAATGCATCAGATGCAACATTCAATCCTACGTGTTTCATAGAGCATAGAGCTCGCGCACCAGAGATAGCGGCTCCTGAAGCGAGTTCCAAGGCTACTTTTTCATTAGTAGAATATTCAGCATATATTCCAACTTTTTTAGATATCTTGAAAAGAGTATCGATGATCTCTGTCGAAGGAGTACCTGGATAAGCCGCTGCAACTTTTATCCCCCCCTCTATAGCTCCCCTTACTATTGCCTCATTCCCAGAAAGTAGAAGTTTTCCATTATGTGATGTTATCAGTTCTTCAAGCTTGACCAATATGCAATCAACTTCTTTTTTAAGTAAGTCTCATAATGACAACACTCATAAAAATAAAAATTACTTAGACAATTTTACCTAAGCTCTGATTATTTTAATTTACAAATCAAGAAATCTGAATTTTAACTAAAAGAAGAATGAATTTTATTTTGATATTGCAGCAATCGCTTCAATTTCTACTAAACAACCATCTTTAACAAGCCTATTGACTTCTACCAAGGTCGTAGCTGGAGGACTCTTTGAAAAATATTTATTTCTAACATCAGCCACTTTTTGATAATCACTCATATTCGTAATAAAAATAGTTGCTTTTACTACGTCTCTTAATGATGCGCCGCTTTCTTCGAGGATTTTTTTAATTTCTTTAAATACATAATCCGTTTGTTTTGAAACATCATTAATGCCAACAATTTCACCTTTTAGATCTAATGCGATTTGACCAGAAACGAATATTAATTTCATATTATTATTCTCAATTGTAACACCATGTGAATATTTACTGATAGGTGGAGGTAGTTCATTAGGATTCACTAAATTTTTCTTCAATTCGATTTCACCAATAGAAACAAATGTATTTAGTTCCGTTTTTAACTCGGACACATATAATTCTTAATATCTAGTTAATCCACTCGAAATTTTAATAAAAAAAGACGCCTTAATGTGATTCTTATTATAAAGCATATACTCCTGCCTGAAAATATAATTAGGGATTAGGTAGCGCGCGCTATAAGTCTATATCTTAGTTTTACCTTGAAAAAATTAAAGTAGCAAAGTAGCAAAAAATAATGAATATTACTTTTTTATTTATTATGATAAAAATTCATCAAACAATTTTTCATATAGTTTTTCAATTGAATCAATGCTTTTATTCCAATCAAATTTGGTTACTAGATTCCGTCCAATTTTACCCATTTGTAAAGCTTCGCCTTCATTTTCTAGAAGATTACATATAGCCTCGTAGAGATCATTAATTGAATTTGGTTTTACAAGCAGGCCAGAATCCCTATTGGATACAACTTCAGGTAATGAACCTGCATAAGTAGCTACCACTGGTTTTTCCATAGCTCCTGCTTCTACTGCTGTAAACCCAAATCCCTCGCTTAAAGATGGAACTACAACCAAATCAGCTAAAGCTATATGTCTCGGTAAATCTTCTCGAGGAACAGGATCCAGCAAACGGATGTGATCCCAAAGATTTAGTTTATTTATTAAATTAATTATATTTTTATATTCTTTAATGGGCTCCCTGTCTAAAATCAAAAGTAATTTTGAATTATTTATTCTCTTTTTTATTAAAGCTGCAGCTTTTATGAGAATCCTTACTCCTTTACTTATGCCAGGTCTGCCATAATACATATAGACCTTAGAACCATCTAAGTTAAGCTTTCTTTTCAATTTTGTTTCTTTAATCCTTGGCTTGAAAAGACCTAAATCTACACCGTTTGGAATATATGTAATAGCTTCCTCTCTTACACCTAGAATGCGAAGTGAATTAAAAGTAAATAGGCTACAACAAGTAATAACATCGTAAGGTATGTTGGTAAGCAATCTTTCTCCTAAATAATTAAATATAGCCTTTAGAACGTCTTTTTCAAATCTAAACCACATTCTTCCCCATACTTCATGAACCGTTACAACTAATGGTTTGCTCCAAAGCTTAGCAGCAAAGAACGAAGAAAAAGGTGACATGAAGAAAGCACAGTGGACTATATCCGCATCTTTTGCATACCTGAATATTTTACGTATGGAAAAAAAGATAAATAGGTACCTAGAGTTTCTGAATGTATTTATTCTTTGAATTTCAACTCCATTTATTATTTCTTGATTAGGCAGACCTTTGGAGTGTTTAATAGTGATCACCTTCACACTATGTCCTCTTTTAGCAAGTCCCTCGCAATATCTTTTATAGACTAATTCTGCACCTCCAATATGTGGTGAATAATAATCACATACAAACACAATTTTCAAATGTATCCACAAATCCATAAAATCGAGCATGCGCATTTGTATACGATGCTTAGATTTAGAATCAAAAAACGATACTTCAGGATTTTAAGTTTGATAGTTTTCTATATATGAAAGGCAACATTTTATATTTTGCTTAATAATTCTCAAAATCACATTACTAAATAATCATTCGGCATACTTTAGTTATATTAATAATTAATGAAAACAAGTAAATTTTATTTTATTCCAAAAATCCATAGAATTATGTTAATATTTTAAATTAAATCCTTATGGCTCAATAGAGTTATGAATGCCGATCCTTGTGGTAGCTTATGTATTCAAGATCGAATTTTAAATTTCCTCGTGTTAGTATTATCGTTGTAAATTATAATGGTAAGCCTTTCCTTAAGAAGTGTTTCTCATCGTTGATGAAAAGCATTTATCCAGAAGATTTTGAGGTTATTATGGTAGATAATGCTTCCAAAGATGGCAGCGTAGAATTTGTTTCAAGATTTTATCCCTCTGTGAAAATAGAAAAGAGTTCTACAAATTTAGGTTATGCTGCTGGTTGCAATAGAGGTGCAAAACTGGCTAAATATGAATATATGGTATTTATGAACAATGATATCGAAGTTACTAGAAAATGGTTATTACCCCTCGTCCAGATCTGTTCTGACCCTGAAGTTGCTATATGTGGTGGAAAGATTCTATTAAACAGGCCCCGAAATCAATTATATTCTGCTGGAGGAGTATTAAATTTATTCTCCATTCCAGTTGATAGAGGGTTTTTTGAGGAGGATAGAGGATCTTTCGATAGGTTAGAGAATGTGGCTTATGTCTCTGGGGCAGCATTGATGGTGGATAGGTACATCTTTGAAAAACTTGGTGGTTTTGATGATGATTTCTTCGCATTTTGCGAAGAAGTTGATCTCTGTTTAAGATCTTGGATCTCGGGATACCGTGTTGTATTCGTTCCATCCTCGATTGTTTATCACATCTTTGGAGGATCTTTTGGTAAACCATCGGCATTTCGTAATTTCTTTGGGGTCAGAAATATGTTATTCACAATGATTAAGATATTTGAATTAAAGAACCTGATGTGGTTACTACCTATCAATTTAGCGTTTCGATTTTTTGAGGTTTTTATTTTAACCTTGTTGGGTAAACGAGATTATCTTTTTTATTTTAAAGCTTCAGTTATATCTGTGCTCTTGGGTTTAGGAAGCTTTATAGAGAAGAGAGAGAAGGTTCAAAAAAGTAGGCTAATAGGGGATTTTGTCATTTTGAAATTCTTTAGATCATTAAAATGGTTAAAATACCTTTTTAAGAAAGCTATTTTTCAAAGCGTGCTTTAATGGGATGTAAGAGTGAATCCGTCTTAAAAATATACTATATATTATATTGAATAGGGTATTGGATAATATAATTAACTTGGGATATTTTCTAACCTTTCTTTAAATTCATAGAAAATAAAATCAGTGTATTGAATTATTTTTTCATTTAAATATATATAATTGCTGTCATTCTTTTTTTTGTTAATATAACACTTCACTATTTCTTTAGCACACGCGCGCTTTCTAAATCAATACCCTGTTCAATTAATGTCCTCTGTAGTTTCTTGACATCGAGTAGCCTAGGTTTCACTCCCTCCCTGACAGATAACGCTGCAGCTGTACCTGAAACTTGGCCTGTATTCATGGCTTTAGGTATATTTCTCCCCCCGGCGCCTTTATTGGTAGCATAATGATCAGCTGACAAATTTCGACCTGCCAGAAGAAGATTATCTATCTGCTTTGGAATCAGACTCCTGTAAGGAAGATCAACAGGACCCAAGTACTGTCGGACTTGATTACGAGAGTAGATATCATCTCTCGAACCTTCTAGTATTTGATCTGGGTAGTGAACCACAGCCTTTTTTTCAGGATACCCAAAAATGTGAGAGATAAGGACTACATCATCAAACTTTCTGTTTTGTATAATATCTTCGTAGGTTAAAATATATTCACCAGAAATGTGTCTCGTTTCTCGAATCCCAAAGTAGGATGCTGAGATATCTAGATATGAATCCTCAAAACCCGGCATGTACTTTTTTGCAAAGTCTACAAGCTGCATAATTTGCTTTCTCAGGATAAGTGTAGCGCGATTTATTTCTTCTGTCTTCGTTCCATCAATTCCATAAACTCTAGTAGTGTTGAATACAACTGTATTCTTTTCCATCATAATACCGTCAAGTCTTATATACCGAATGGATGTGTCCATTTCTTTCTTCTCAATCGCCTCTTCGAGTTGGCTGAAAAAACCTTGAACGCGGATGATTTTCTCATTCAGGTCTATTATATTGGTTTTTGGATCTTGACTCGTGAAATTATCCGGATTTTCCTTAATGTATTCGACCATTTTGTTTATGTCGACATTACCCATTCTGAACAAGAGACTGATTGGTTGCATTTTATTATCTTTTTTTCGTCCAAGCTGATATGGCGCGCCTGCAGCTGCGGCCACATCACCGTCCCCGGAAGCATCTATTACAACATCGGCTAAAATAGCCTGTCTCCCGCTCTTGTTATGAACTATGGCGCCCTTTATTACATTATTACTCATAATCGCATCGAGGAAGATTGTATTCATCCAAACATCAATGTCTGACTCGTTCATCATCTCTTCTGCTACGTATTTGAAGTATTCCGGCTCAAACGGTATTATAGAGTATTTTTTACTCACAACGGCGCCACCCAATTTAACCATCCTGTTTATGAACTCCTTGGCGATTCCTTCTCGCGCGCGCTCTAAAATTTCCATTTGGGCCATCAGTCCAGTTGTGGCTGTCCCGCCCAAATAAGAGGCCCCTTCAATTAAGATTACTTTGACTCCGTTTCTCTTTGCCGCGACTGCAGCACCTATTCCGGCCGCTCCACCGCCAACGACTAGAACATCCGTTTTTATGACGATTGGTGTTTCGATCTGGCATTCAATGACTTTATCCTTGATTATTTTCATTCTATCTTTCTTGTTTGCATAATCCTTTTTATCATTGTAATTGCCCATAAACCATTCATCTCATTAACAAACTTAAAACTAATTTATCTAAGATATTAACAAATACACTCAATAGTAAAATTTTGATGGAAAAGATAATTTAATTGTTGGTAGAATTTTCAGTTTATATTCTTTTTAATGACCTTA
>JAOZGV010000045.1 GCA_026015225.1 Candidatus Bathyarchaeota archaeon | reverse complement strand
AAATACCAAGGTTAGCTATTAGACCAACCAATAAGCATATCATGGTTCAATTGATAGAAGCAAGGCCAGAAGGCGATTTTACCCTAATTTCAGCCAGTTCCGCTGAACTAATGAAAAGATACGATTGGAAGGCTAATTGTGGAAATCTTCCCGCTGCTTATCTAACCGGTCTGTTAGCTGGATACAAAGCAAGGGAAAAAGATTTTAAAAAAGCCGTGCTTGATATAGGCCTACATATTTCCTCTAGGGGATCAAGAATTTATTCTGCCCTAAAGGGAGCTATAGATGCTGGTATGGAAATACCACATTCAGAAGAAATTCTTCCAAATTTGGAAAGAATACAAGGTAAACACATCCTGAACTATTCAGAGATTCTAAAAGAGAATGTCGATCCCAATAATAAGCAATTCTCAAAATATATCTCAAAAAAGTTTGACCCAAAAGGAATCTGTGATCATTTCGAAGAAGTAAAAGAGAAGATTATACAAGATCACCCAAAGGTGAAAGCAAAAGCATGAATCCAAAGAAAAGAGAAACAAAATCAAATGATCAATATTTCGTAGCTATACGAATAAGAGGAACGGTAGGGCGCAATCCAAGAATCGAGCATACTTTACAATTATTAAGACTTCCCAAAAGATACAATGCCACTCTTTTAGAAAAGAGTTCAGAAGTTATGGGCATGCTAAGAAAGGTTAAAGACTTCATCACTTGGGGAGAAATAAATAGTGGAACCCTAGATGCTATGATAAAGAAAAGGGGAAGGATGGAAGGTAATAAGAAGATATCGAATGATTTCTTGAAGGAAAAGCTTGGATTCAAATCAACGCAAGAACTCTCAGACTCTTTATTAAATAAGAAAATCACTCTGAAAAAGTTATGGGAGTCCGGATTAAAATCTGTATTTCGGTTACACCCTCCAAAGGGCGGATTTAAAAAGAGCGTTAAAAGACCTTTTAAAAGCATGGGTGAATTGGGATACCGAGGGGAGGCAATTAACAAATTATTGGAAAAAATGGTTTAAATTTCTAATTTATTTTAAAGATACAAGTTATAAAAATTATTAAAATCTACCTCGCTTTTTTTAAAAAAACGAGTAGACAAATGATTAAGTTTGCGAACAGCTTAAGTAAAAGTTATTCGTAAGACATAAGGGAAGCGAAATGGTTAAGAATTGTATAAAATGTGGAGCAAGTAACGAAGATAATTCAAATTTCTGTTCTAAGTGCGGTAATAATCTATCATCAACAACTATGGGACCTCAAATCAAATCAACACCAGGAAAACACATTCATGGACCAACAATTAAGATGCCACAACAACCTGCTACTACAATATCCACAACTCCAGGTATGTGTACATTTCATAAAAGCCTCCATGCAACATATATTTGCAGGAGATGCGGCAAAGCGATTTGTCCCAATTGTACATTCAATTATATGAGTTTGACCCTATGTCCTCAGTGCTATAGGCAGATAATCCCCTCAGCTCAAATGCCGTTTGTTCATCCAACATATCCTTATTAGGATTTTTTTATGATCAAAGCGCGCGTGAATACTCTTTTTTGTTGGAGAGAATCTAATTATATAAATCGGAGCTAAGCTCATTTTATGAGTTTTTTAGTTGTGGGAAATATTACAAAAGACACTCTCATAACCAAACGAGGAAAATTTTTCACATTTGGCGGAACAAGCTACTCTGGCATAACTGCATCTAAATTAGGTTACGACTCAAATATTTTAACTAGGGGAAATCAGACTTTAGATAATTGGATTCGATTTCTAAAAAAGAATAATATAAACGTAATATTTCAGAAAGGCAGAAAAGCCACTTCAATCATCAATAACTATACAAATTATAACAGAAAGCAGAAGTTACTGGAATGTACTACAAAGATAAATTTCGACATATCTAGAAATCTCGACATAATCCATCTGAATCCTATTTACAGAGAAATTAATGTTGAAATTGTTAAAAAAGCTAGAGAAAGATGTGAGTTTTTGTCACTGGATGTGCAGGGTTTAGTCCGCGATAGAAAAGGTAATGATATCGTTAAAAAATTTTGGAACGAAAGAGAAAAATACATGAGATATATCGACTTCTTGAAAATTGGGAAATATGAGCTGTACTTAGTCTCTAAAAAAAAGAACTTTAGAGACATATGTGAAGATTTGAAATCATTTGGAGCAGGAATTATAGGACTTACTTTGGGCAAGAAAGGCTCCATTATCTATGATGAGGATATATACAATATACCCGCTTACAAGACTAAGACTGTTGATGAAACCGGCGCTGGAGATGTGTATGGTGCAAGTTTTGCGATTAAATATTTTGAGACAAAAAACATAATCGATTCCGCATTGTTTGCTTCAGCGAGCGCTTCTTTTGTTGTTGAGGGTTTTGGAGTTAAAAAAATTGCTGTAAGAAATGAAGTAGAAAAAAGATA
>JAOZGV010000033.1 GCA_026015225.1 Candidatus Bathyarchaeota archaeon | reverse complement strand
GGTAGAGATGAGTTTTCACTGGAAACCCATAAAAAAATAAAATAAGTTTAATTATTTTATACAAAAGATAAATAGTAGTACCATAGGGATTCGAAGCGCGCGCAAATAGTACACACAACAAGATCCCACTCTAATTTTGGAAAAATTTAATAGAAAGGGAAAGAAAATAGAGAAAAAAATAGAGCGCGTATATTTTTTTAAAGTATTGGAGTTATTGCTATTAAAAAAAAGATAATGATCCCAATAATCCACAAAATAATACCAAGACTTACTATCCCGACAGCTTCCAAGGAACTTGGTTTGGTTTCTGCAAAAAACAGGAGGCAAGTCATTATTACCAATAAAACGATCCAGGGAATGTCAATTTGGAAGGAAAAATATTTCCAATGTCCAAATATCGTTAAAAAAAAGAGTCTAATGGATAATGGTAAGCTGGCTGCAATTGTCAACACGATCCACAATGCTCGAAATCTTAATTTCATGTCTTCCTTGTTTCAATAGAATACCTTTTTCTATCTTATTCATTTTATGGTCGGTCTCTTAGTTTGGATACTTATGAGTTACTTTCGATTGAGTAGGTATTCTATGTAGAAATTAAGTTGAGATAGATCGATAGCGCGTGTTGTTGAATATCCAGTTAATCAATAGCTAGATATTTAATATCTTCGGTTACTTCTACGTTTTGAGTAACAATCTCTGCAGTAGACTGGTCGGTCGCCAGAGGGTTTAAATGGCACTTCTGCTTCTTGACCGCATTCGGAACAGGTTATCTTGTACATCTTTCTTTCGCTTCCGTATTCGCTCACATACTTTTCCTCCTTTTTGATTAGTTATACCGAAGATACTAAAAGAATCAACGATATACTCTCCAAAAATTACTAAATAGTCTTTATAAACATTTTTATTGAACTTGGACATGTCAAGATAAAGCGCACGCGTCGTAGTCTAGCCTGGTTTAGGACATTACTTATCAAACAAAAGTGTCCAATGGCCTTCCATATCGATGATGAAGAAAGCCAACAACCCGGGTTCAAATCCCGGCGGCCGCACCAAGACGTCTATTTATACTTAATTTAAAACTTATTAGTCACAATTCCCCTCGATTGAGCGTGTTCATTCAAAATGTCAATCAGTATTGGGGACGAAGTAAAAATTCATTATCTAGCTAAACTTCAGAACGGAGAAATTATAGAAACTACTTTAGGTAAAGAACCGTTCAGTGCAAGAATTGGTTCTAAAAATTTGATCCCTGGATTAGAGGAAGCTCTTATAGGATTAAAAAAAGGTGATAAAAAGAAGATAACTGTCCCTCCAAATAAAGGATTTGGAGAAAGGAACGAAAACTTGCTACAAGAAATTCCTAAATCGCAAATCGAAGAAGAAGGGAAAAAAGTTTCTGCTGATGAGGTGATTGAACTGAGATATGAAGATGGAAATCGACAATTAGTAACCATTAATGAAGTAAAAGAAGACTCGATTGTTTTGGATCTTAATCATCCGCTTTCAGGAGAAGTTATAATATTTGATGTTGAAGTCATCGACATATCTTCGAATTAACTTTGTGTGTGTCCGTATCAATAAAGTTAAGAGAAAAATTCTCAGTTGTACGCACTAGAATCGGTAAATCATTGCAGATCTTGAAAACTTGATTACACTCCCCTAGGAGCGCCCTATTCTATATAGGGAAATTCGATCTTTTTTAGATAATTTTCCTCAATAAATATATGTAATTCCTTTTAGATCGTAATCTCGGTTCATAAGAATGAATAATAAGGATGAAAATACGACTATTAAAGATTTAAAACTCATAGTCAAAGAATTTGTGCAGAAAAGGAATTGGCAAATATTCCACACTCCCCGAAATCTAGCCGAATCAATAAGTATTGAATCTGCAGAATTGCTTGAAATATTTCAATGGTTCTCAAGAGAAGATTGTTCTAAGATAAAACATGATCTAGCAAGACGAGAAAGAATGAGAGAAGAGCTTGCGGATGTTTTGATCTATTCACTCAGCCTTTCTAACATTATGGGAATAGACATCACAGAGACCATCAGAGATAAATTAACTAAAAACGAAAATAGATATCCTATAAGTAAATTTAGGGGTATTAGCCCAAAAGATCATAATGTATAGAACAAGTAACAGGTTTTATTATCAAAGGATTTAAATCTATAGTGCAAAGATTCTTTGCGTACTTAAGAAAAAATTTTTGAATATAAATCAATATACATTCTAATTCAAGGTGATTTTTTGGGTAGGAAAAGTAGAGAGATTGTTGAAATTAATATAAACGAACTTCTTAAAGATTTGAATAAAGCATACTCTGATGAGTGGATCGCGTTCTATTATTACTCATGGGCTGCTGAATTCGTTGAGGGTCCAGACTACCCGACGATTGCGAGTGAATTGAAAAACATCGCAAAAGATGAGTTCGAACATATGTCGGAGTTATCTGATAGAATCTATGAATTAGGTGGAGAACCGGTTAGGGATATTGGAGAACTGCAGAAAATTGCAAACTGTAAAAAAGTTGATTTTCCGAAAAATGAGAGAGATCTCGAGAGTGTATTGAACGCGGTAATAGAAGCTGAAGGATGCGCCATTGATGTCTACAATAAACTTCTCAAGAAAGTATCGGCTTGTTATGATAAAGATGTCAGGACTTTTCACCTAATAGAGCACATATTATCAGAAGAGATACAGCACGAGGAAGCATTTGAGAATCTGTTGCAAAAAAGAAGAAGATAAACTAAATTTTTTCCTTTTTTTTGGTAAAAAAAGGTTTCTAAAATGGATCCAAAAAAATTGCTCATTGCTTATCTGATCGCAATTCTATTTTTTAGTACTTTATCACTAATGCCTGGACAAACTTCAGGCGCCTTTCCTGGAGAAAATGGCAAAATAGTATTTTACAGCAACCGAGATGGCTCTTGGCAAATTTATTCGATGAAGGCTGACGGATCTGACGTAAATCAACTCACATTTGGTATAAAAGATGGCGAGCCCTGTTGGTCACATGACGGAAAGAAGATAGTTTTCACGGGTTGGGATGATCTGGATCCAGAAATATACGTCATGAACGCCGATGGCACAGAAAGATTACAGCTTACTTTCAACACTGAATTCGATGGCGAGCCCTGTTGGTCTCCCGACGGAAAGAAGATAGTTTTCATAAGTGTGAATCCGAATAGGGATCGTGAAGTCTTTCTTATGAATTCAGACGGTACCGGAGTAACACAACTAACTTTCGGTATGAGGGACGCAGAAGATCTTGCATGGTCTCCTGATGGAGAGAAAATAGTGTTCAATAGCAACAAGGACGGGGATCAAGAAATATACATAATGGACGTCGACGGTTCTAACATAAAAAAACTAACGGATAATCGAGATGACGATTGGAATCCAACTTGGTCTCCTGATGGTAAGAGGATAGCATTTACAAGCGACAGGAGAGGATATAACGAGATCTTTACTTTCAATCCGGAAGGATCGGAGCTGACCCAACTCACTTTCAGAGAAGAGGACGTGTGTCCCTCTTGGTCTCCTGATGGTAAAAAAATCGCATTTATCCGATTCGATCCATCCAAGTACCCTCTGGTTGGCTGGCAAGTCTTTATTATGAATGCGGATGGAAAGAATCAGTTCAAAATTACGGATACGGTAGCATGTATATTTCAACCGAGAGGTATTGATTGGAGGCCCAATTGGCAGCCTATAATTGAAGGATGGCATGTTATAACTCTTGAATCGGTCTCTGGAGAAGGAAAAATAATATTTGATGGTAACAAACATGCTAAATTCTTGTATAAGCCTTCTGGAATATATGATATTGAGTTAGAACTTACCTCAGGTTATAGATTCGTTCGCTGGGAGACTTTTGGAAATATTACAGTTATCGATCCAAATTCCGAAACAACAAAATGTATTGTCCGAGGAGACGGCTCTCTGCGCATGGTCCAAACCAAGACGCAGAAAAAATTCCCATTTGGCCTGATTCCTTGGAAAAAAGTAGATCTAATCGTTTATCCGGAGGGTGTTGGAACGATAAGCAGTATGCCTGAACCCACTTTCGGAATTCCTCCAAATTTTTGGGCATCGCATTACAAACAAGGTGAAGAAGTTAGATTCTGGGCAAAACCATCAAATGAGTCGGATTGGGAATTTGTAGGATGGGAGGGGCCTGAAGGAATTGTATATATGTCAAACCCATTCATTACAACTATTGAAGATCAACGATATATAAAGGCCATATTCAAAAGAAGCGAGAATGAGAAACCAGTGGATTGAAGGAATTTTCTGAAACGTTTTTTCAAACTTTATTTTCGAGTAAAATAGACGAATCATTCATAATTTCTTTATATACAAAACACATTGATGATACATCGATTAAAATGAGAAAAGAATTTAAAGCACTAATTCTGGTGGCCATTATTATGATGGCTGCAACTTCAACATTTCTAGTTTATGGATATGCTGCGCCTAACGAGTCTGACTTTGAAAAACTTGTTAAGGATCGGGAGTTTCGAATAATATCGCGTCGAGGATCGGCACATGAGCTTGATAAAGAATCTGATGTAGCAAATCCTGAAAGATTAGAATCAAAATTGCTTTTACATGCTAGGGTTTTAGAGGTAAATGAAAGGTTTGTAAAATTCGAGATACTTGACGGGAGCATTGAAATTGATGGTAAAACCTATGATGTCGATAAGGGTCAAGGATGGGAAATCGTTAGTAAATTCGGATGGATAGCAATTAATGGGGAATGTGAATCTTCAAGTAAGGATTATCGATTTCATCTCGAAGGTATGTTCCATATAGAGGCTCCTCGTGTAGTAATTTTAGGCCTATCCGGAATTATACGCGGTGATGAAGCAACATTTCATCTTAGATATCTTTCAACAATCAAGGGTTCTCCGTAATAACGGCAGAATATAATCAATATAACGGAAATAAAAATTGATTATTATTTACTAGATAGCAAAAAACTTCCTAAATTATTTTTATTAATCTAACTCCTAACATAATCATTTTATAAATTCCGATACCCATTAGTTGGTCTTTTAACTATAGGCCTTCAATGGCTAGTTTTACGGCATCTTCACTCGTGTCGGTCGAGATCACTTCTCTTCCATTAATGGAAACTCCCGCCATCATTTTTGAAACGCCACCCGAGGATCTAATAGCGATCACTCTCTTTCCAGCATTTAATGCTAGTGCTATTTCGGAAAGAGTTCCAGTGCTGCCATGGACAGAAATCACCGAATCAGCCGACTTTACATTTATTACATTTCTACCATCGCCCATGCCGGTCACAATAGTGATATCGGTATACGGATTAGTTTCGTCTTTTGATCCGGGTAGAATCCCTACAGTAAGACCTCCCCTTTTCTTTGCTCCTTTACATGCAGCTTCCATGACACCGTCTCTTCCTCCAGTAATAAGTACTGCTCCAGCTTCTGCAATGCTTTCTCCGAGCTCTTCTGCCATCTTATATACTTCTTGAGGTATCAAACCACTACTTCCTATCACTGTAATCTGTTTCATAGAACTATCTTCATTTTAATTTAATAGAAA
>JAOZGV010000011.1 GCA_026015225.1 Candidatus Bathyarchaeota archaeon | reverse complement strand
GAATGTATCCTGTCATAGGTGTCCAGATAATGCCTGGTACTACTGAAACTGGCTGAATAAGTCCTTGTTTTTCTAAAAACTGATGATATCTGTGAGAAATTATTTGGGCATTCATTGGATATCCCCCCTCATTCTCTCTCACCCAATCATAAAAATATCTCCATTGAAGCAATCTTAGATATTGATTATAGACTGGATCATAATATGATGTTGTGATTGCTCTGAGATTATATTGAGGGGTATATGGAAAACCATAACTCATTTTCATCAGAAAAAGTTATTTTTTATAAGTATAAAAATTTTTTAATTTAATAAATATGAGGCTTATTTTCTCATATTCTATAATTTCTGTAAATATCTATCAGCATCAATTGCAGCTTTACAACCAGAACCAGCTGCTGTAATGGCTTGGCGATAGATATAATCTTGAGCATCTCCAGCTACGAAAATTCCATCTACACTAGTCTTTGTCTGGTCTTTTGCTACGATATATCCATGCTCATCAATATCTATTTGACCTTTAAATATCTCAGTATTAGGTTTATGTCCAATAGCTAAAAAGACAGCATCGCAAGGTAAATTACCTTCTTCATTTAAATCGATATTGTTCAATCTGATACCTTCAACTTTTTCTTTTCCTAGGATTTCCTTTACTATGGAATTCCAAATAATTTTTATTTTTGGATTATCCAATACCTTTTTTTGAAGTATTTTAGAAGCTCTCAATTTATCTCTTCTGTGCACGATAGATACATTTTTTGCAAATCTTGATAAGACAAGAGCTTCTTCCATAGCTGTATCTCCTCCTCCAACAACTACGGCATCCTTATCCTTAAAAAAGGGCGCATCGCATGTTGCGCATGCTGAGACCCCTTTCCCCCATAATCTATCTTCACTTTCAAGTCCCAATCTCTTAGCATATGCACCTGTAGCTATTATAACTGATTTAGTATTATGGATTTTATTTGAAGTTTTTATTTTAAACGGTTTGGAAGAAAAGTCAACTGATATTGCATCCTCAAAAATAATCTCAGCACCAAATCGTTTAGCTTGTTTCCACATCTCACTCATCAGATCGGGCCCTTGAATTCCCTTCTCAAATCCTGGATAATTTTCAACATCAGTCGTAAGCATAAGTTGCCCTCCCCACATTGTGCCTGCAATAATACAAGTTTTTAAATCATTCCTGCTGGAATATATGGCTGTAGTTAATCCTGCGGGTCCTGAGCCAATGATCAATATATCATACAAAATTTTCTAATCTCCATATTATGGATTAATGATTAAAGATTTCTTTTTCTCATTTGAAGTCCTAGAAGCATTGCAGGATAGTTAAAATCGTTCTAGATGATTAATCTTTTTCAGCCTTTTTCTCTTTACTTCCAAGTAGTTTTTTACTGATTTCCTCTCCTTGAGGCAGTCTTATTTGACGACTAATGTTCCAATGGGAGGGGCCTTCAACAGATTTCTTCCCAGAGCAATACCAAGTTAATTCGGCCACTCCTCCCTTTGAAATCGAATCTATATGCTCTTTGAGATCAAACTTCGCAGCATTTCCACATGTTGGACATTTCCACTCAAGTAATCCATTTGATTCATTATATTTGATGGGATCTTTTAATCCAACGATCCAATTCTGTAATTTATGTATCAACTCAATTTTTCTCTTTCTTTCCTTGGCCTCAATCTCAGCTCTTTTTTTTCTTTCTTCTTCCTGTCGCCTTTCCCATTCTTTTTTTGCATCTTCCTTCAAAACATTGCTGTAATCTTCAATCGATTCAGAAGGTTGTACATTTAAATAATTCCAGATTACAAGGACCATTCTTTCTATGGCTCCAGGGTAGCTAGCATTGTCAGGATATTCGTTCATAAGTCTTCTTAGTTGAAGCTCACTTAATTTCTTGAAATTTACCATTTATATTGCTCCTTTTAAATTTGGTTTAAAAAGGTATTAGTAATGTTTTCGCAATAAAATTAGGTTTCTAATGATCTGGGATTTACTTCTTTTTTTCTTCATAAATTTTATTATGTAATTAATTTACAATTCGACATTTAAAGTTATTAATCTTTAAATATTCATGGTCATTAGTCTATTAAGAAACTGGTGTATTTCATGTCAAACAAGATCAAAATTTATACAAGTAGTACTGGATATATAGAGGCAGAAATTAATGATGAAAAAAATCCTGTGACTGCAAAAGCAATCCTTAATGCATTGCCTTTTGAATCAAGTGCCAATGTGTGGGGCGATGAAGTTTATTTTGATATCCCAGCCACGATTCATGAAGAAAATTCACAAAAAGAAGTCGAGATTGGAGACTTAGGATATTGGCCAGCTGGGAGTTGTTTCTGTATTTTTTATGGAAGAACTCCTGCAAGTAGTGGAGATAAACCCGTTGCAGCAAGTCCAGTAAATGTTTTTGGAAAGATTATCGGGGATCCATTGGTTTTCAGAAAAACTAAGAGTGGAGAAGCAATTCGTGTAGAAAAGGCTTAGGTTTTTTTAAATCCCTTTAATCTCTCTTCAAGAATTGATTTCCATTCTAAGGGAACTGTTCCTTTAATTCTTGCTGGATTACCAATATATATCTTTCTTGGGGGAATATTTCTACTAACTAATGCTCCAGCTCCAACAATCGAACCTTTTCCTACTATTATTCCAGGCATTAAAGTCGAATTTGCACCAACACTAGCTCCTCGCCTAATAATAGGACCAATAAGTTTAGTTGATTTCTGCATAGCATACTTATCATTGGTAAAAACACAATTTGGACCTAGAAAAACTGCATCCTCTACAATAGAATTAGAACAAATATAGACATTTGTCTGAATTGAAACGCTTGAACCTAGCTTACATGATCCATCAATCACTGTGTTCGTACCAACAATGGTTCTATCTCCAACCTCAACCTTTTCCCTGATCATAACATTGTGCCCAAACTCTACCTCGTTTCCTATCTTTACATTATCATAAATAATCGTTCCAGAACGTATTATACATTCGTTACCAATCTCTAACTTATCAGAAATACTGCTGTAATCGAATTTTTTTAAATTCGTTATTGTTTTTTTTATTCTTTCTCTATCTGGATGGCCTAACAAACAATTTGGGCCTATATACGTTTTTTTACCGATAATTGCGGGTCCGAAAATAATCGTGTTATTTTCTATATGCGAATAATTCATTAATTTGACATCGCCATAAATGCTGCAACCTCTTCCTATAAAACAATCCTTCTCGACTTTAACATTTGAATCAATGTATCGAGTATTAGATTTATCATATCTAAATTTTCTCAAAAACACTCACACCATGAATTTGTCAAAATCTATTACATATTAGAAACATTTTTC
>JAOZGV010000182.1 GCA_026015225.1 Candidatus Bathyarchaeota archaeon | reverse complement strand
TAATGTTTGGAATTCTGACTGTTAGTGCTTTTGCAGCTACTGATAATGATACTGAAGATGCTACTACAGGTTCAATAGAACAATGGAAGTTCATATCCATGGCAATTGCTGTTAGTATCCCAGCTGTAGGTGCAGGATACTCTGTAGCTCATACAGGTACTGCTGCAGCTGCTTGTATTACGGAGAAGCCAGAGCTTTTTGGGCGTACTATAGTTTACGTTGGAATGGCTGAAGGAATCGCTATATATGGGCTTCTTATAAGCTTCCTTATATGGATCTCCTAGTTGTCTACCCTAAACGTTAACTATTAAAATCCGGTCTTAGCGAAATGATGAACAAAAAGCGATCGTATAAATCCATTAACGTCAGACTTTTTATTACATATATTACTTTGCTTTTAGCAATTCAAGTTATGGGAATATTGTTTTTTTTGAAGAATCCCTCACTCATAAATATTATAATGATTGGCCTGAGCTTTGGATTGATTCTTCCAATAGGATTAGGCTATTTGCTGATTTTTATTTTTAAAAATAGATACAATTAAGAGTACTATATCTGAAATGTCTATATTTTATGCACTAGATAACTCCCAGGCTCTATATTATGATGTTTCGCTATTGCTATAAAAGTTAAATCTCTACATTCGAACTCACATAGGAAGAGATAATACATAACGTATGTGAAATTCATGCTATCTATAATTCTTTGTTGCATAACCTCATTAAGTAAAAGTCTTAGAGCTGCAGTATGTGCCAAAGTCTCATCCTTTGTTAATGAGTGTTTTAGAACTTCGCTATAGGGGCTCATGAGTTTTAAAATCTCTTGTGGGCTTTGAGTTCTAATTACTTTTTTTAAAGTTGGTAAAGAGAGTCTTAAAGGATAAGGAATAAGTAGAGACTCAATA
Source organism: Candidatus Bathyarchaeota archaeon (assembly GCA_026015225.1). Classification (GTDB taxonomy): domain Archaea; phylum Thermoproteota; class Bathyarchaeia; order 40CM-2-53-6; family RBG-13-38-9; genus JAOZGV01. The sequence continues at coordinate 8,486 of JAOZGV010000182.1, read as the reverse complement.
AGTTCTTCATCATAATTATATACACTTGAAGCAATGATCGTAAAACAATTTTCAATATCTATATGAGCTCTAATTAATCGACTCACTTTTTCTTTATCTTCTTTTGGAAGGCATCCTAAAGTTTGGAAAACCATATTATAATAAATCTGCTTAAGATGAAACTCTATTGGTAAGAAACTATTGTACTTTCGATACCATTCTATACTCTTTATAACTTGACCATATGGAGTGTTTTTAAGGGTCAAAATAAATTCTTCAGCGTCACCTGTTTCAGCCATTACTTCAAAATTTATACGCGAAATGTCTTCAACTGGAAATAGAGCATATTCCGAAATCTCAATAGGGACCCTCGATATTTTGCCTCTAAAAAGCCTCATTATGTTCTGGATTTCGAACTTACGATAATATGTTATTAAAAATTCTCTTATATTTTCTGGCGCCACTTTTAATAGATATTCACATCTATCTATAAGTTTTTTATTAAAAATATTTTCGAGCTTGAAAGCATCAATTTGATCTTTTTCTCGAATATTCCTTCCGTAGTCAGTAGGGTTTAAAATATCTAGGATTTCTTGGAATGTCTTCGTTGTTGAAAGGCTTTCAATAATCTGGGGGGATAATAAATGAGTTATTAGACCATGGCATCTAGTGATTAAGTATGTATGCAAATCATACCCTCCTTCTATGAATGAGTTCTCTTACAAGTTTAGTCCGAATAATCTCTTCGAGCATATCTTCATCTATTCTATCTTCAATAAATTTAATTACTTGATTGTAGTCTGGGATTACTATCTTCTCTAATGCATTTACTTTTCGATTTGTTTTTTCAAGATCGTCTGCGATCATCTCAATTCGGGATTCTAATTCTGTTATTTTTAAGAGGTCTTCAAGTAAATCCTCAAATTCATGGGCGGTTGACCTAGTGATCACACCAAATTTATTTTTTAAAATTGGCCTTTCGACGATTTTTAAAAAAGGGACCAAGATTCCCATAACACTTTTTGGCAATACTTCAATGCTTACCTTTTTCTCTGTGGATGCTTTATTCGACTCGATTTCACCGGATCCTAGTGAAGCATAGGCTCTTAGTAGATTTTCAAGTGCTTTTTCAAACCTCTTCTCTAGTTCGCTTCTTTGAGTGCCTAAGGTATCCAGTGAAGATCTAAGTTCTCGCCCCAACTCATCTCTCTTCATTTCAAGAAGCCTATGACCCTCTTCTATGAACTTAACCCTTTTTTTTAGTTCTAGTAAGAATCCTCTAGTGGGCTTAACACCAGCTCCAAGTACTGTTGACATCAATTAATTCTCCGAGAAAACTAGCTTTTCACGTAATTTGGATGATATTTCTTTGTATATTCTTCTCTAACTCTTATTAAGTCGTCTTCAGGTAATAAGGAAAGCAAATCCCAGGCTATTCCTAGAGTTCTTTCAAGATTTCTATTCTCATAAACTCCTTGATTTACAAATCTATTCTCGAACTCTTCAGCAAAATGTAAGTACTTGCGTTCTCTTTCGCTTAAACCAACTTCCCCAATAATTCTGACAAGCCCTCTGGCTTTAACACCCTCCGCGTATGACATATACAATTGATTGGATACTTCTGAGTGATCCTCTCTAGTTTTACCTGAACCTATACCATCCTTCATGAGTCGCGAAAGAGAAGGAAGAACATTCACTGGTGGGTAAATTCCCCTAAAACTCAAGTCACGGTCAAATATTAACTGCCCCTCAGTTATATACCCGCTCAAATCAGGTATTGGATGAGTTATATCTCCCCCGGGCATAGTTAGGATGGGCATTAAAGTGACTGATCCTTTTCTACCTTTTACTTTTCCAGCCCTTTCATAGATTGTAGCTAAATCTGTATATAAATAACCTGGATATCCTTTTCGGGTAGGTACTTCTTCTTTCGCCACAGAGATTGAACGCAAAGCTTCACCATAGTTCGTCATATCCGTTAAAATCGTTAGGATATGCATCTCCAAATCGAATGCTAAATATTCCGCAATTGTTTGCGCAATACGGGGCGCTACAATTCTTTCAATAATTGGATCATCTGCTAAGTTTAAAACCATTACACATCTTTCTAAAGCACCAGTTTTTTCAAACTCTCTTCTAAAAAATTCATATTCCTCATGTTTAATGCCCATGGCGCAAAAAACTACTGCAAAGTCTTCCTCTTTACCTAAAACTGTTGCTTGTCTAGCTACCTGAGCAGCGGCTATATTGTGTGATAATCCCGCTTCAGAGAAGAATGGTAGTTTTTGGCCTCTTACAAGCGAATTCATTCCATCGATTGTGGATACGCCTGTTTGAATAAATTCACTGGGTGGTTCTCTTGCGGCAGGATTTATTACTGAGCCGAAAATCTCTCTTCTCTCAGCTCCTAAAGGATCTGGCATATGATCGAGAGGTCTTAAACTCCCATCGAACACTCTACCAATTAGATCATCGGAGAGAGGAATTTGGATCAATTCTCCAGTAAATCTAACAGATACGCCAAGTTCAAGTCCCTCAGTCCTCCCAAAGACTTGGACTATGGCTCTATCACTAAATGTATCAAGCACATTCCCAATCATCTCAGTGCCGTCAGACAATTTGATTTCGACTAATTCGTTATAAGCCGCACCCTTAACATCCTCTACAACAAGTAACGGTCCACGGATTTCACGTGTGGTTTTATATATTAATCCAGCTTTTTCAGACATAATATTTCCTCCTATGATAAAATCTCATATTGTTTAGCCAACTCATCTACCTCAGATTCTGCTTTTTCTTTTGCCTTATCGATCCATTCTAATCCTTTTCTTTCCTTCAGGCGCATTATTTCAACAATTGAAGAGAACTCTCTTATTTTATCAATAGGCACTCCTGCTTTAATTAGGGGATTGATCATTTCATAAAATTCAATAAATAATCTGAGTATCTTTGCTTGTTTCTCAGCCTCACAAAAGGCATCTACCTCATGATAAGCATTTTGAACAAGAAAACCTTCTCTTATCATCTCTGATATTAGAAGTACGAGTCGTTGTTCATCAGGTAACGCTTTTTCTCCTATAATTCTGGCAGTTTCTTCAATTTTCGAAGCTTCTTCAAGAAGAGCTAAAGCTCTATCTCTGAATTTCAACCAATCAGGATCAAATTTAGACCAATAATCTACTAAAAGATCTGTATATCTACTAAAACTCATCAACCAGTTTATTGCTGGAAAATGTCGACGAAAAGCAAGATTTGTATCCAGAGCCCATAGCGTGCCGACAAAACGTAGGGATATAGATGTGACTGGCTCACTAAAATCTCCACCGGGAGGCGATACTGCGCCCATGATGGTGATTGATCCCACTCTTTGTTTACTTCCTAGTGTAATTACCGTTCCACCACGTTCATAAAATTCTGCTATTCTCTCAGCTAAATAAGCGGGATATCCTCTTTCTGCAGGTATCTCTTCAAGTCTACCTGAGATATCTCTTAGAGCTTCAGCCCATCTTGAAGTGGAATCCGCCATTATTGCAACATCATATCCTTGATCTCTAAAATATTCTCCCATGGTTACGCCCATGTATATGCTTGCTTCTCTAGCAGATACTGGCAAATTGCTGACGTTGGCTATAAAAATGGATCTCTCAATTAATTGTTTCCCTGTTCGAGGATCCTTGAGTGTTGGAAAATGAGTCACAACGTCTGCCATTTCATTCCCTCTTTCACCACACCCAATATAAATAATGATCTGAGCTTCAGACCATTTAGCTAATTGGTGAAGTGTTACTGTTTTTCCAGTTCCAAATCCTCCAGGAATGGCAGCTGCCCCTCCCTTGGCAATAGGGAAAAACGAATCAACTACTCTCTGGCCAGTGATTAGGGGCTCAGTTGAAGGAATTCTGCTTTTGTAGGGTCTTGGAATTCTAACTGGCCAAACTTGCATCATTGTTATGTCTTTCTTTTTCCCATTAGACATCTGAACAGTAGCAATATTGTCAGTTATTGTATAATCTCCTTTTTTAATATCAAAAATTTTTCCCCCTATTGTTGGTGGAATTAATATTCTATGCTCGATGACAGAAGTCTCTTGTACAGAACCTATTATGTCTCCACCAATGACTTTATCTCCTTTTTTGACTTTAGGAGTAAAGTCCCATTTCTTCTTTCTATTTAATGGATTTACTTTTACACCCCTTTTCATGAAAGGTCCAACTAAATTCCAAATTTCTGTTTCTGAAAACTCTAACCCATCAAAGATGCCTCCCATTAGGCCCGGGCCAAGTTCCGCAACTAATGGTAGCTCGGTGGTAAAGATCGGTTCTCCAGGCCTTATCCCGCTTGTATCTTCATAGCATTGAATAGAGACGTCTTTGCCAGCAATCCTTACTACTTCTCCTATTAGTTTTAAGGAGCCAATGTGAATAACATCTCCTATTTTCGCATCAGATAATCCTTCAGCGACTACTAATGATCCATTTATTCTTTTAATTCTTCCTTGAGTGCTTGACATATCATACACCTGAATACAATTTATTCAAATAAGACTTTGCTTATATCCCCTCTCATCGAGTCCTTAAGTCCCATTAATCTTCCATCAAGAGTATTGTTGAATATTTTAGTCTTATCGACGTTGTACACAATAATTCCTCCAATAATATACCGAGGTTCTTTCATTATAGTTAATTCTAATTTATAGCCTAATTCTTTCTCTAATTTCCGCTTAATCGAACTCAAGTTAGAAGAGATGTAACTAAGATCTTTTTTATTCGCACCAACTACTATTTTTTTTTCGTCAATTCCTATAGCTGCTTCCTTAATCAATTTAAAAAGAATTTCTTCATATTTGAACTTCCTATCCTTTCGGTTAGCTATATCAATCAATTTCTCATTTACTTTGTCAAAAGTTTTGGATAAAGCCTCCTCCTTAGCATTGATTATGGTTTTTCTTCCGTCAAGTTGTGCTGACCCAATGATTTTTTTCCTCATAGTGGTTACCTCAGTCTTTACTGTTTCTGTGCGTATTCGTTCCGCTTTTTCTTTAGCAGCGTGCAATACCTTTTGTGCTTCTCCATCTGCATTTGAGATAATTTTTTTTGATTCCTCGTCCGCCCTACGTTTGATCTCATTCTTTATGGAATTTATGGCATCACTCAAATTTTTAGCACCTCGTCAATTATGCGATCTACCGTTTTTTGGATTTTATTTGATGGAATTTGTTTTATCTTTGTCACATCTTTTTTGTATTTATTAAGTACTTTTTTAGCTTCTTCGTTTACTTTCTCTTCCTCTTTTTGAAGATATTTTAGGATAAACTCTTTTTTTATTGCTTGGTCTAGTATTTTTTGTGCCTCTTTCTGTGAATCGGCTATCTTTTTATCAGCTTTTGTTCTTGCGTCCTCGATCTGTTTTATCGACTTACGTTCTTCCTCAATTAATAATTCAATGCTCATATTTCGTCACAATTTTTCTAATTTAAAGTTTCAATTCAGTACCTACAGCTAAGCTTATACTTTTTTTAAGTTCTTCTACTCTTTTTCCTTTTATTCCTGTATAGTCTGGTAGAAAGGCGAATATAGGAGCGATCTTTCTCTCTCTTACGAGCCTTAACCTCGCTTCTTTGCTAGCCTCAACAAATCTCTCAGGCAGCAATATTACAGCATATTCATCGTTTTCAGTAAGCTCTCTAAGTATTTTTTTAATATCTTCTATATTTTTCGCTTTAAAACCCTCAATACCTATTAATTCAAATCCTGCTACAAATGTTGAGTCGCCAATGGCTGCGGCCTTCAATTTAAACCCTCACTGAGAGTGTAATCTGTAATTTGTATATGTTTTTATATTTTTTGTTTTACAAACGCATTAATTATCTAGAGTTTCGATCAAATCAAGAAATTTATAAATTAGATTGGGGTGTCTAATCCAACTTTTGATTTCAAATTTCGATGAATGGAAAGGACTATGCGAGCTAGCTTACTTATTAAGGGGATCCTACAGGGAGTGGGATTCAGGCCATTTGTTTATAGAAAAGCTATTGAAAAAAATCTCGTTGGATTTGTCCAGAATAGGGGGGATTCTGGAGTCAAAATAGTAGTGGAAGGTAATAAATCAAATATATCAAATTTTATAAAGTGTTTAAAATTAGAAAAACCACCCATTGCTAGCATTCATGAAATTATGGTAAAATATTCTAAACAAAATGATGAATTTAAAAAATTTAGTATAGTTCAGAGCGATCAAAAAGGTAATACGTTCGGATCGATAATACCTTATGATATTTCAATTTGTAATGAATGTTTCAATGAATTGCAGGATTCAGAAAATAGAAGATGCGGATATTTTTTTATTACATGTACAAATTGCGGCCCAAGATATACCGCGATAAAGAAAGTGCCTTATGATCGAATCAATACAACGATGCAAGAATTTCCGATGTGCAAAGATTGTAAAAAAGAATATACAAATCCCCTTAATAGAAGATTTCATGCTCAAACAATAGCTTGCAATAAATGCGGACCCTCTGTTGAACTGATTGATAGTGAAGGTAATAAAATTGAACATTCTGATCCAATAAGAGAAGCCGGAAGATTAATCGAAGAAGGATATATAGTTGCAATCAAGGGTAATGGTGGTTTTCATATCTCTACTTCTACACTCATTGATTCTCCACTCGAAAGAATAAGAAAAGTAAAACATAGGACCCAGAAACCCTTCGCTATAATGGCACCAAATATCGATGCAATAAAAACTTTTGCGAAGATCAGTAACAAAGAAGCAGATTACTTATCTTCTCCTATAAGACCGATTGTATTGCTCAAGAAGAGCGATGAATATTATCTCTCTAGATTGATCTCCCCTAAATTACACAATATTGGAGTTATGCTTCCCTATATAGGGCTGCATCATATTCTATTTGAAAAGATTTCAGAACCAGCTTTTGTAATGACAAGTGCCAATCCTCCTAATGAACCAATAATAATGGACAATGAACTGGCTATTAACGAATTAGGTTCGATAGTTGATTACTTCCTCACTCATGACCGAGAAATCACACAAAGATGTGATGATTCTGTAGTAAAATTCGTTGGAGAAAATATTTCAATCATACGCCGATCAAGAGGATATGCTCCTACTCCAATCCATGTGAAAATGGAGACTGAAAGATGTATTTTAGGCGTTGGAGCAGAACAAAATGTAACTTGTTGTATTCTGAAGGACAAAAAAGCATTTATTTCTCAACATATTGGTGATATTGAAACACCAGAAACTCTGGATTTTCTGAAAAACGTCATTGAACATTTAATTAGGTTAACTAGAAGCAAGATAGATTTAATTGCTTGCGATTTACATCCAAAATTCATCACATCAAAATTAGCAATTGAATTGGCTGCTGAAAGAGGTTGGGAACTATTAAAGGTTCAACATCATTACGCGCATCTCGCAAAACTCATTGGTGAACATGGTATAAGTGAAGCTATAGGCATAGTATGTGAGGGCTTTGGTTATGGATTAAATGCTAAAGCATGGGGAGGAGAAATTCTTTACTGCTCCGAAAATGAATTTAAACGTCTAGGACATCTGGAAGAACAACCAATGGTTGGGGGAGATCTTGCAACAAAATATCCACTAAGGATGCTAACTGGAATTCTTCATAGATGTGAGAATTTTAATGGATGGATTATGGATAAAGTTAACTATTTTCCTCATGGTATAGAGGAGATTGAGATTATAAAAAAACAATTAAATTCAAAAAAATTTATTTCGACCACAAGTTGTGGAAGGTTTTTGGACGCAATTTCTGCTTTATTGGGCATCTGTTATGAACGTACTTACGAAGGTGAACCGGCCATGAAATTGGAATCTTTGGCTATCCAAGGAAAAGATGTGCTGAGATTGAAACCAAAGATAGAAGGAAATGTAATTCAAACAGCTTGGTTGTTACATGAAATATTTCAAAACTTAAATAAACATCAACCATGGGATTTAGCTAACTCTGCACAGTCATGTATTGCGAATTCACTTGCAGAGTTAGCTCTTTTGGAGGCAGAACGATTAGGAGTTAATACGATTGGATTCACTGGTGGAGTAGCATATAATGAACATATCGTGCAAGAGTTAAAAAATAGAATAGAACGGAGTGGGCTCTCATTTTATTTACAGAAAGAATTGCCTCCAGGAGATGGAGGAATTTCATTTGGTCAAACAATATTTGCAGGAAAAAATTAGTACACCAGATTTAATTTTCAATTAGAAATGTTTAAAACATAATTTTTAAAAAGTTCTGTATTAAAAGGATTAGTCAAAAATGTGTCTTGCAATACCGGCTAAAGTAATCGAAAAGGAACCGAATGGAAAAAATGCAATGGTGGATTTTGGAGAAGGGACAATTAGAAAAATCAACATCTCTCTAGTGGACGTCAAGATCGGCGAATACGTTTTAGTTCACGCTGGATTTGCAATAGAAGTTTTGGAAGAATCAGAAGCTAAAGAAACTTTACGTATTTGGGAGG
>JAOZGV010000176.1 GCA_026015225.1 Candidatus Bathyarchaeota archaeon | reverse complement strand
TTTCTTCTTTTTTGATTATTTGCAATAGCATAATCGCTATTAATTGAAATGATAGTTGACAGGAGTAGTGAAGATATTATGAAGAGAAAAAGAAATCTCTTGAGTTTCATCACTCATCAATTGACATATTCTACCTAAGAATTTATTAGTTTTTTCACAATTGAAAGAATAACTTTAAAGATCCTTATTTCTAGATTAATATAAATTCAGGACAAGCCTAGAAAGAATGTAGAATCGAGCGGAAGATGCAATTTAGATAAAAAAAGGTATGCTTAATCTTTACGCCATCTTCTAAAAGCAAAGACAGTTAATACTATACCGATAATTGTAGCATAATAAATGGGCTAAAATCATATACCATCAATTTGTTAATAGATGGCTAAAATTGAAGCGTAATTTATTTATGTCATTGCGATTTGATTTACAAAAGATCATACACAAGATTTAATAGTAGCAACTCAGAAGTTCTTCCAAAACTCAGGAAACAAATTCAAATTTGTTATTAATTGGATGAAAATTTTAATGCTTTTAGAAGAATTTACAGAGTCCTTTTTCGATGAATACCATTCGCTGCTACAAAGAATTCATCTTTTGAAATTAAGGAGAGGTTATTAGGTTGGGTGGAATTGCTGGAATAGCAGAACCAGGAATGGTAGTAGACGTCAACAATATGCTAGATAAGATCGAACATCGTGGTCCTGATGATCGAAAGGTTGTTGAGCATGATGAGGCAACGCTTGGCGCAGTTTGGACAAAGACTCAAGAGGACCAAATGTCCAACTTGGAGCAATCTCATTCAGTAATGGACTGCGTCTCTGGAGGACATATTGCTTGTGCTCAAATCAGAAAAAATAAATTAGAACTTATTCGTGATCAATTAGGTGTCGCTCCACTCTATTACGGCTATAATGAGAATGGAGCTTTGTGCTTTGCTTCAGAAGTTAAGGCATTACTCAAAGCTACTAATGATATTCATATAATGCCACCTGGACATAGATTTGATGGCACAGTCATGAAGCCATATTATAGATTAAAACAAAAAAGTTTACTAAATAAGAGATCAGAACAAATAGCAGAAGAACTAAAAGAGAGACTTGATAATACGGTAGCAAGTTTTGTTGAAGAATTCGATAAGATCGGATCATGGTTGTCTGGTGGATTGGATTCCAGTGCATTAACTGCCCTTGCACGCCCACATGTAAAAAAATTATATACATTTTCTGCTGGATTTTCTGGGGCTCCCGATTTAAAGTACGCAAAAAAAGTAGCAGAATACTTAGGATCCGATCACCACGAAGTCATTATTAATATGGACGACGTTCTTTCAGCACTACCCGAAATAATCTATCATCTTGAGTCATTCGATGCTTTACTTGTAAGATCCAGCATTAACAACTATATTGTTGCACAATTAGCATCAGAATATGTAAAAGTTGTCATCTCTGGGGAGGGTGGGGATGAATTATTTGGTGGTTACGCTTACTTAAAATCATTGAGTTTGTCAATGTTGCCTGAAGAGCTTATAGATATAACAAACAGACTTCATAATACAGCGCTTCAAAGAGTAGATCGTAGTGCATCTGCTCATGGTACAATGGCATATGTAGCATTTCTTGACCCGAAAGTAGTGAATTATGCTCTACGAATTCCTGCTAGATATAAAATATTCAATGGTGTCGAAAAATGGATTCTACGAAAAGCAATGGAACACAACTATATTCTCCCAAAAAATATATTGAATCGGACTAAAAGCAAATTTTGGAAAGGATCAGGTATGAATGATCTTTTAGAACAATATGCTGAAAAGCAAATTAGCAATAATGAATTTCGTCGAGATAGAGAACTGAGAAATGGATGGAGATTGAATACTAAGGAGGAACTATTGTACTATAGAATTTTCCAAAAATATTTCAAAAGAGTAAAAGATCTTTCTTGGATGGGTCGAACAAAAGGCGCTCCTAGAATTCACGCATACTAAATCTTTTATATCAAAATTATATTTTTCTTTGGTTTTAGTGAAAAAACAACCGAAATGCTATTTATGCATTAATTTTACCCTCTGATATTGTTACTCAACCATTTATGATTATGTATTTTTATAGAATTATTTTTCCAGGATTACTTTAGTATCTGGAGAAGCTTAGGAAATAAATTAGCATCATGGGCCGGAAGGGACCCATACCCATTAGGGTTCGGAACCATATGAAATAATTGATTCTTAATCTAAAATTTTGTATTTTAATGAGTGTATTTACTAAATTTACAATAATTTTTGGGGAAACTTAGATTGAATATAGTATCAAGTGGAAGATGCAGTTCAGATATTAAAAAAGAAAAAGAGAGAATTAGGCTCTGCGCTTCTTAACTATGATTGAAACTATTGCTATGCATCCAATAATGCTAATTGCTGCTATCCAAGGTGAGATTAAATTCATCTTATCAGCACTATAGAAGACGCCTCCTACTGGCGAACCTTGATGGACGTCTGCACTATCTATAGCTTGAATAGGTTCAGGGGCCGCTCCTGCTTGAAAATCAATAGTACCAAACATGGTAATAAGCGAATCTCCTTTTTCCAAGCAATGAAATGTAATGGTCACCCAATCTCGTGTTGTTGGAACTGCGGGGTCATTAATTTGACTTGCCGTATATATATCAATCTCTCCGATTCCGACATCATCTAAAACAACTACCACATTCCATCCAGTAGATGCGTTGTTGATTGTATGAGTTGCATATTCCATGCTGTCTGGGTCAAAATATAGGGTAAAAACAAATCCCACTATAGGTGCCTGAGGATCTACCTCAATCTGAACAACTACATCGAAATGGCTTGAAACATGAGTATATATTTCCTCTGGTAATAAATTGAGTTGGGGAGGGTTGAAAGGAGCATAGACATTTGGGATCGATGAAAGAGCTAAAACGATCGTTAAAAATGTCGCAATAAATACGCCCAATTTCTTCAAAACATATGACCCCTATAGAATTATAATACTAAATTATCGAATATCAGATATTTAAGAGTGTATTTGCAAAGTTAATACTGTTGGTAAATCTTTCTGCATAATATATATTTCAAGTTTACAATAAATTCTAGACAAGTATGGGAATAAAATAGCGTCATGGGCCGGAAGGGATTTGAACCCTCGACCTCTACGGTGTGAGCGTAGCGTTCTGACCGAAACTGAACTACCGGCCCGAATTTAACCCGAATAGTTTTGATTATTAAAAAAATGATATAAAGATATCTCAAGCCTATTCTTATAGCTTAGGAATATTATTGAAGTGATTAAGCTTAAATTCAGAATTCTCAATTTAATCCTACGTATGTTATAGAGACGGTGGGTATTATGAAAAGTTTGATAGACATTCTTGAGAGGGCTCAAATTTCCAAATTTCATTATATTCTTCTAATACTTTGTTGTCTAATCTATGCTCTTGCTGCTATGAATGTGATGTTGATAGGAACAACTTTACCATCTATATCAATAGATTGGGAATTAGATCAAATAACTAAAGGTTTATTGCTCAGCTCAGGTTACGTCGGGATGTTCATAGGTGCTCTGGGATTTGGTGCTATTGCAGACGCGTTTGGACGAAAAAAGACTTTGATAATGACCGTATCGATACTAGGAATATTCACAGGTTTATGTTCAATCGCCTGGGATGTACCTTCAATGTCACTTTTAAGATTTTTAGCAGGCATTGGCCTGGGCGGAGTTCTACCTCAACCTGGAGTTTATATATCAGAATATATACCTGCAAGCAAGAGGGGCCGGTTTATTGGCTTAGTTGAGACATCATGGGTTTATGGTGTTTTGCTATCAATAACTTTCCCATTTGTCCTTATTCCAATTTTTGGTTGGAGACTAACTTTTCTTGTAGCATTTATACCTTTGATTCTCATTCCCTTTATTATTGTATTCATGCCTGAATCAATACGTTACTTGCAATCTAAGGGTTTAAAAGAACAGGCGATTAAGTCATTAAAAAAATATGGCTTTCTTATCGAACCAATTGGAGATATCACACTAAGAGAAAATAAGAAATACTCGTTCGTTGAATCTTTCACAAAACTATGGTCAAAGGAATTTAGAGCTAGAACTATTATGTTATGGGCAACATGGGCGGTACTAGTATATACTTATCATGGAATATTCATATGGTTACCATCAATATATGTTGAAATTACTCAAGCCAAAGAGATAATTGGACCTCTTTATTGGGTTCTAATCATAACTCTATTTCAGATACCTGGATATTATTCTGCAACATTTCTTTTAGACAATCTTGGTAGAAGAACTGTTTTGGCAATTTACCTAACCATTGCTGGATTAGGAGCCTTATTATTTTCAATATCTTACGGCTTGCAGGCAATCTTAATTTCAAGTGCAATAGTATCCTTCTTCAATCTTGGTGCATGGGCAGCACTATATACCTACACGCCAGAATTGTATCCGACTAGTATGAGAGGAACTGGGGCTGGATCAGCAGCCAGCATTGGAAGACTTGCTGGGATAGCTGCACCTGCTTTGACAGGTTATATTTGGTCTGTTTGGGGGCTATCAATAGCTTTTGTTGTATTCGCAGCGGTACATATAATTAATGCAATAGTCGTTGGTGCATTCAAAATAGAAACAAAGGGGAGGATCTTAGAGGAAATTTCCTCCTGATTCAATTCTTACTTTAAAATTAAAAAAATCATTATTGTTTTTTAATATCTCAAACATTAAAATGATATCGGCTATGAAATAAGTTAATTTATGCATTTGGTGCAAGTTCTACCATTCTTTTCTTCTTAAGTAACCTAGTCACTCTTATGGCGCCCCTTATCTCTAGTTTCATAAGAGCATTGTTTAACTCTCTTATACTGATGTTTTTATATTTGCTACCAATCTCTTTTAAAAGTTCGGATTCGTTCAAAGAGCCTTTTTTTGTTAAAATTTCAACAATTATAGTGTATAGAGGAATTGGGGTCCAAGTTTTTTCCATTAGGTAACCTCTCTTACTATGTTACTGGTACTGCTACCTTTTCTCTTGTAACTCTCTTAATGATGCTTTGATACCACGCACTCATATCAGGAGTTATGCTAGGTTTAACATTTGCCGCAGCCTCTTTGAAATCTCTTAAAGTTACTTCTTTGGCATTAATATCCCTTCTTAAGGCGATAAGTGCAGCTTCACGGCATAATGCTTCTACATCTGCACCCGAATATCCAACAGAAATTTTTGCTAATTGATCTATATCGACATCAGTCGATAATGGCATCTCTTTTGTATGAATTTTGAAGATTTCTTTCAATGCTTTTGCATCGGGTGCAGGCACATATATCATTTTATCAATTCTGCCCGGTCTCAGAACAGCAGGATCAATTATATCTGGCCTGTTCGTAGCAGCTATTATTGCTACATCTTGTAAGGATTCTACCCCATCAAGTTCTGTAAGTAACTGGCTTATAACTCTCTCAGAAACACCAGAGTCGGAGTAACCCATACCTCTTCTAGGTATGATTGCGTCAAACTCATCGAAGAATATTATGGCTGGTGAGGCGGTTCTTCCTTTTCTGAAGACTTCTCTAATTGCTTTTTCACTTTCACCAACCCATTTTGAGAATACTTCAGGACCCTTGATTGAGATGAAATTTGCTTCACTCTCAGTAGCCACTGCCTTTGCTAACAAGGTCTTACCACATCCAGGTGGTCCATATAGAAGTATGCCTTTTGGAGGTTTAATCCCCATTCTCTTAAATGATTTGGGATTCTTTAAAGGCCATTCTATAGCCTCATTAAGTTCCATTCTAACTTTAATTAATCCACCTATATCATTCCATTGAACCGTAGGCACCTCAACATAAACTTCCCTCATTGCTGTTGGGGTTATCTCGCGATAGGCTTGTCTGAAGTCTTCCATAATAACTTCCATTTTGTCCAATATATGGGGAGGCACTCTTTCTTCTTCAAGATTTATTTCAGGAATATATCTTCTCAAAGCTTTCATTGCTGATTCACGACATAATGCAGCTATGTCTGCTCCAGTATAACCATGAGTTATTTCTGAAAGTTTTTTCAAATCGAAATCTGTAGCTAGAGGCATATTTCTAGTGTGAATCTGCATAGTTTCTCTTCTTCCTTTTTTATCTGGAACTCCTATCTCGATTTCTCTGTCAAACCTCCCTGGCCTTCTCAAGGCTGGATCTATTGCATTGGGTCTATTAGTGGCACCAATCACTATGATGTTTCCCCTAGCGCCTATACCATCCATCAATGATAACAATTGAGCTACCACTCTTCTTTCAACCTCTCCCGTTACTTCTTCTCGCTTAGGGGCTATGGCATCCATCTCATCGATGAATATTATGCTGGGCGCCGTTTCTTGAGCTTTTTGGAAGATCTCTCTTAATCTAGCTTCTGACTCTCCATAGAATTTTGACATTATTTCCGGACCAGATATTACATAGAAATTTGCATCAGACTCATTTGCAACGGCCTTTGCTAACAAGGTCTTACCACATCCAGGCGGGCCATATAAGAACACTCCTCTTGGTGGATCTATTCCTAGTTTTTGGAAAAGTTCTGGATGTCTTAGAGGCAGTTCTACCATTTCTCTTATTCTTCTTATTTGTTCATGAAGGCCGCCGATGTCTTCATATGTCACCATTGGTATCCCTTTCTTCTCTGGAGCAGGCTCGCTCATAACATTGACGGCACAATTCTCAACTATCCTGACCGCTCCTTTTGGTTTTGTTCTAGCGACTATTAGTGGAACAGCGCTGCCAAAAACTGAGAGAAGAGCCATGTCACCTTCCATAAATGGCATATCCATAAATCTTCTTTTTATAAAGCTTATAAACTCATCATCAACATTCAACCTTACATCTGTTGGAGCGTATACAATTGTCTGAGCATCTTTAACTTCGCCTTTTCTAATTGTAACATACTCATTAAGCGCAACGCCCGTGTTTCTTCTGATGAGGCCATCCATTCTAATCATGTCTTGACCCTGATCTTCATTATATGCTGGCCAAGAAATTGCAACTGTTGTTTTTTTACCATGAATTTCTATAAAGTCGCCTGCTGTTATTCCAAGTTTACGCATAGTCTCATTATCTATTCTAACCTTTCCGTGACCAACATCTCTTTGTTTTGCATCGGTAACTCTAAGCTGAACTTCTTTTGTAGTCATGATTTATTCACTTTCTAGATATTGATAATATGGTAATAAGAAGTGGAAGATATCTGACTTGCTTTAATTTACATTCCATACTTATTAACATTTATCTGCTTATGTACATATCGTATCTAAGTTATTAGGTTAAAGGATATAGAAAAGATGTTTTAAATTCTTCTTATAGTGATAAGCCGAATTAAATATGTTTTTGAGAAAAAAACAATGAATTAAAGCGCGCGCGCGCTTTACTTATTTAAATTCGACTAACCGATATTACTTGTATTTCACTTACATCATTTATCGCGGTTAAGCTCTTTTCTACTTCCTCCATCTTCCCTTCTTCATCAGGCATTTTAACATGTGTTATGACAATTACTAAACCAAAGGCAACTGGTTCGTCTTCGAAATTATAAACAGAAGCATAATCAGGTAGATTTTTTTCGATTTGTTTTTTTAAATTATCTAAATCAGCACTTACGTCAGATGGGAACACTTTGATTGAAGCAATAATATCAGCCACCTTTTTCTTAACTCCTTTTTATGGTCCTCCAACTCCGCATTTTGGGCATTTGTAGGGTCTTCCAAAAAGTCTACATTTCTCGCAACGCCAAATGACAACTTCCCCACAATTAGGACAATTAAATTTCACCGCTTTATCACCTGGCGTGATGATCCTGCCGCACCAATTACATAAAGGCATTTTAACCCTATCAGTTTCACTCAATTTAGTGTCCTTCGTACTTATCCTTATCGACTTAACATTCTTTATGAAAGTATATTTCGGATATTAGAATATAGCAATTTTAATTTGTAATATATAAAAATGACTATTGAAGGATTCTGAGAATGAAAACCTGGAAAAAATTTTAAAAAAATAGATTGAAATGAGATTTCTCTAAATAACTTATTGTAAATAACTCTTAACCCCATCACTGTGAATATAGTTATTAAAAAGTGAATTTTCTTGAACGTAACTTTTACCTATATTTAAAGCTATTTTTGCTTTCGCCAATTCTTTTCCTATATAGTATGCATGTTCCATTGTTGAAATTTGTTCATTTTTTAAAATATATTGGAATATATCGATCGGTTCATTGCTTTTCAGAATAAAGTCAGGCTTCTCTTCCTTATTTCTAAAATGAATAGCAACAATCTTTCTCTCTTTTCTATCAATCATTATTTTAAAATAACCTTTGGGATCGAGAGAGAGAATAGTTTCTCCGGGTGGTTCAATAATCTTTGTATTAGATTCTAACCTACTGTCATAAATTTCTTCGATCCTTCTCTTCTCTTTCAACCTAAGCAAATCAAGACCTAAATCTTTAGGTGGACCCTTTCTATTTTTAGCTAAAACAGTCATATCAAGTGCGATTGAAACTTCTTCAATGCAACCTTTCGTTTTGTCACTTGCTTCTGTTGCGAGTATAATGCTTGCTCCTAATTCTAGTCCTATTGAAGATAATAGAAGATTTATCCCAATAGAATCACAATCCATGAGTTCTGTAACATTTCCAAGACCGAAAAATATTGGAGTAATGGAATCCCTCTTAGCAAATTCAAAATAGCCATTTAGAGATTGAATAAAATTTGGCGTAAAAGGTGGGTTTAAAATAGGATCCGCAATTATTTTTTCAAATCCAATGGATTTGGCATTATTTATATTTAGTTGAAGTTGATTAATTCTATCCATTACATCCTCTGGGCATATGCCTTTCTCATCGATTGGAGTAATTACCGCAGGAATATTTTTAGCAAATTTTGACACCCCCTCCATATTTTGAGCATTCACACTTAATATCAAGTCAACATTCTCTTCAACAGCCACTCTAATCTCATCTAGATCGCTTGTATCAATGCTAATCGGATTACTAACGGCTCTTTTAGTTGCTCTAATCACTCTTCGTACTTCGTGCGGCTCACTTTTTTCAGAAACCATTCCTATATCTATGACATTAGCACCAGAATCTGCAAAATATTTTGCTAATCCTTCAACTCTGCTGTCAGTTAATTTGGGGGCATCAACAATTTCTGCAAGAATACAAGGTTTTATACTCCTACCTATCCAAATTCGTGCTGAGTTTTTCCCAATAGGCATAGCCAACCCAGATTTGATTTCAACCTCATCTAAAGTTTTCAAATTCAAAAGTTCTTTTTTAATCGATTCACTCAACACGTCTTTCATAAGTTCACATGCAGGTATTGAAGTGGATAGTTTTACGGTATCGATATTATCCAGTATTGTGGACAAATCAGCTGCGAATTTTGGGCCTTTAAAAGCTGGTATTTCTGTCAATTCAGTAATATCTTTTGCATCTCCAAAAGCCATTCCAGGAATAATTATTATATTGAACTCTTTTAAATTCATTGACTTAAGAGATCTCGCAATATATTTTGCACTCATTAATGCAGCCACTTGGGTTGGCAGAGAGATTATTTTAGATTTAATTTTACTTTTTGATGCACTTTCATAAATTAAGTCTTTTGCTAAAGTTCCAGTTACAATTAAAGGCTTAAGCTCTGTTTTTTCTTTTATAATTTCTGTCATCTAACTTAACTTCAACCCCGCTATTATTTACTTCCGAATAAAAAACTGTTCCACCTTCAAATTTATTTAAAAATTCTTTCGTCTCTGCACTGAGTTCTTTAGCTTCTTCTTCACCTTCTACAAGCCCATAAGTTACAGGGCCGAAGGAGCTTTGCCCTGCTCCATAAGCTCCCTTTTCTAGCATAAAATTCATACATGCTTTAACTGTCGGATGCATTAGGTCATGGGTTGTTCTGGCAAATCCCAAATTTTGAAGTGAAGTAAGTCCAGATCCAAATTCTTCTATGTCCTTTTCTAATAGCGCTGGTAGCATCTTAATTAGAATAACTCTACAAATTCTATCTACATCCTCTGAGGGTACTGGACATCTATCTTTGAATATGTTGACCTCCTTTAAACCATGTAATCCCTTTTTGACATTCGGAATTGAAAGTACAAATTTCCACTCTCTAGGAAAGTTATTTCTAAATAGAACTGGTGGGGGAGGTAAATTCGACACGCTTGATGGAACAAATAGACAGTCATTGTTTTTAATCATTGCTTCGTGTCCACCGTCTAGAATAAGGCCACCAAATTGATGAGCGTACACACCTATACCTGAAGTTCCTCCTCTACTCATAATCTGAGCTAATCTTATTATATTCAGGTCCAACTTATGTATGTGAGATAATGCAGTTCCAACTCCCAATAATGTCTGAGTAGTTGAGCCCAGACCAACGTGTCTAGGGATAGTATTTTTTATATTTAAGGTTGTTTTGCTTTTTACCTTCACTTTTTTATAGAAATTAAGAGCGGCTTTCTTAACCAATCTGGTTTGGTTCCCCATTACTCTTAAATCATTACTGGGGATGGCTTCTAAAATGAAATTTGGATAATTAAGAGCTAAACCTAGACTGCCATTAATTCTCCCTAGTGAACCATTCATATCAATTAAGCAAAAATGCAATCTAGAAGGTGTTCTAATTTTTACTCGCACTAGCTCTCCCCCATGTGTTAAATCTTTTCATTAATTTTTCAATTATTTTTACATAAATAGAATCGGGTGAGACTCTTCTAGCAACTTCTCTATAATGAACGATCAATCTTATCAATTTCTCTGCCTCAGCATTATTGCCTTCTTTAAAAAAATGCTTTATTCTCGTGGAATGTATTATTGATTCTAGGGCTGCAAAAAAACCTCTCGTATAGGGTTGGACTTCGGCATCAGTGTTCTTTTTAATTTTTACGATCCTGCAAACCATGAGGGTTTTGAAATTTTCTTCTTTTATTTCATCTACTATGAATTCCAAATTAAAGTCTGCCGATGCGATAAGAGGGGCATTTATATATTCCGCTTTCTGAAATAATGGTCTTTTGACATCAAAGTCGTCATAATCTTCAAAAGCAGTTCTATAAAAAAGCTCAATATCATGAGTAATATTTACTACGCCACATTTTGAAAAAACCAAATTACTAAGAGTTATGCTCCCTTTATAAAAGAAGATGTGAAATATTTTTGAGTTTTTAAAGATTACACCAAAAGGAGCTGCATTAGGTTTTTTATCAGGCCCGTAACTTGATATTATCGTTTCATAAATACAATCATTAATTATTTTCATTCTTCTAAGTTTCATTTCTGATTAGGAATATCAAGATAATCTTCTTCATTAATCCTTGGGATCAGAGCCATCATTATGGCATATTCATTTAAGTTCTTTCTTTCTAATACTCCTTTAGATAGATGGCCTATTGCTCCCATTTTTCTTCCAATATTCTTCATCCCCAAAAACATGTCCATTGCTTCCCCAACTTCTTTATCTTCTTTTATAATTTGACGAATCACTTTCGGTGGTAATTCAAAACCAGGACTGCAACCTAATGTTATCTTTCCTTTTCTATCTAATATTGCACACCAATGAATATCTAGATACCCTGTCAAAGTTAAGGGAAAATGGAAGAGACCTGCCTCAAGACCTACAGATAAATCAATGTCTACATCTTGTATAGCTTCTTTTGCCCTGTTTATTGACCCTTCAATAGTTTCTATGTCAAATGGTTGAGCTGGAATTTTCGAATCTACTTTTTTTCCAAATATTTCTAGATTATTCTCTGAATAGATCTGTGAAAAAACATTCTTTACTGCCTTAATCTTTAAAGGATTGGATGAGCCTACTGCGATTTTCATAAATATAAATTCCTCGATACACACTAAAATTTAAGAGGAGCAATTAAAAAACATTCAAACATTGAGGGGAAAAATTAATTAGATTATTTCCACGTCTTTGCCTCTAACTTGTCCAGGCAAACCTTTTCTAAACCTTGCTCTTAAAACCCCATTCTTTCCATGAATACAAAGAATATTTCCAATTATCTTTGTGCCTCTTTTTGATTTCCAGATCGCTTTATGCCCAATAAACTTGCTAGCTTTAAGATTATCATTTACGTTTGGTATTCTTATTAAGAATTCTCGGTTATGTTGTGAAGAATGTCCAAGCCTATAATTTACTAGGATCCCATAGATTTTGGTTTTTTCAAGTTTTGGTAGATCTTTCTTTACCTTAGCTACAGCTCTTGTCTTAGGCTTTGGTTTTGATATCATGGCTTTCTCAGGTTTTTTCTCTGATTTCGGTGACTTGACTTGTTCTCTAGCTTTTATTTTAGATTCTGGCATCCCTTTTTTTTCAGATTTCAATTTTGTTTTTTTAATTTTATTTTTGAGTTTTGATTTAGGTTTACGTTCTGATTTATCAGCTTCAATCTTAGGTTTATTTTTAGTCTTTGATTTGGATTTATCTATTTTAGTTTTTGAATTTATTTTTTCATCCTCTTTATCTAAATTCTTATTTGGCATTATTAAGAATCCTTCTTTCAATCATTTATGTTGTTCTATTCTGGTAAAATATTATCAATAATAAATTTGGGATTGAACTCCATTAAATCATCATAATTTTGACCAGTCCCAACAAATAAAACTGGCTTTCCTGTTATATGTGATAATGATATTGCACTTCCCCCCTTTGCATCTGCATCTAATTTAGCAAGTATCACCCCATCTATTGGTATAGTCTCACTGAAAATTCTTCCCTGTTCTAAAGCATCATTCCCTGTTAGTGCATCTACCACTAATATTGTTAGGTCAGGGTTTGCAATTCTAACTATTTTTCTCATCTCATCTAAAAGATTTTTATTTGTTTGCATTCTTCCAGCAGTATCTATCAATACAACATTCACTCCTTTTGATCTAGCATAACTTATAGCGTCATAAGCTACAGCAGCAGCATCAGCTCCATATCTATGCTTTATAGTCTTGACTCCAATTCGTCTTGCATGTTCCTCTAATTGTTCTATTGATCCAGTTCTGTAGGTGTCGCTGCAAGCAATAACTGTCGAATATTTCTTTTTTGATAATAAATAAGCTAATTTTGCAATGCTTGTAGTGTTGTGTACCACAATGCCATTTGCGATAAAATTGTGATGGTTTGGGATCGTTAGATCATATACGTATTTTGCCCGTTCTATCTCTTCTATCTTCTTTACTCTTGTCCAATTTATTGTATCTAGGCGTCCTTTGTCCTCAAATTTATTATCCATTGCCATTACTACTGTATCTTCTGTTAGGTTTTCTGCCTTAATCTTTGTAACAAAATTATTTCTCATTGTGAAGAAAGGATGCTCTGGTGTAACTTGGATTTCCCTCTCATTCCTAAATTTAATTTTTAATAATGGATTTCTATTTCTAATTTTCCAGAAAATTGAAGGAGAAATTTGTTCAATATTATAAGAATCGAGATCTATTGAAGGAATCTTAACATTTGTATTGGACTCAATAATACAATAATCATCTCCGTCAAGCAATTTCGTACCTTTCGCTGTATTTTCATTATATATATCCTCAATAGTTCTAAAGTTACCTTCAGAAGTAGGTATGAGCGAATCAGCACTAACACATTTGCCTGTACCGTTTATTCCTACGAAAATTATTACCATTGATTGTTCTTGATCTTTTTTATTCTTCAAAGTTTCAAAGAAATTTATTTGTATATCAGTTTTTAAAATATCAAATATAATCTCTCTCAAAGTTTTCCTAACAATTTTT